>CALCPB010000436.1 GCA_937897665.1 uncultured Halomicronema sp.
CATTGCCACCCCAAGGTCCATCTTCGTCTAAACCTGATAAATCCTCTCCCACCCCATCACTGATGTTGCCAACGGTCGGGTCGTCAAGGGTAGGCAAGTCGTAGATATATTGGCGAGAAGTACCGTTTTGTCCGCCATTAGGGTCAGTTAAAATTGGTCGGCTTTCGATATCTACTAAATCTATTTCAATAACTGTCCCTGAAAGAGCGTATTCCCCCGTGTAGGCAAAGAAATCTGATGGTGCGCCGTTATTGGTATTACCACCTACATTCAGGTAAAGCTTAGTGCCATCTTCACTCAAAACCATACCATTAACAGCATGATTTTCTTCCGATCGAGGCAATCCTCGAATCAGATCGACCGTTTCCCATTCTGTACCGGTCCAAGTTGCTCGCGTTAGAACCCCTGAGTTGGTGTCGAGATTTGTCTCGCCGTTTTTCCCAATTCGAGGATCGCTTGATGAAAGGTAAAGCACAGGGTTCTCAGCTGTGCCCGCGACCACTAGCCCGGTTACCTGACGATTGGTCTCACTATTGTTGTCAGTTCCGTCGTCGTTGTGGTTCTGAATCGACTTGACAATGCCATCGCCCCCCGGCAAAAGCAACTCTTCGTGGGCGGTTGCCACGTATTCGCCATCCTGGAGGGCGATCGTCAACGCATTAATCGAGCCATTTTGCTCGGCTACATAAAGCCGCCCATCGGGACCAAACTGCAGTGACGTCGGGTTTTGTAAAACGTCGGGGCCACCCTGAGCGCCTTTAATTACACCAACTTCGTTAAAGCTAATAGGCATGGTAAAGTTCCTGATTTAAAGTGCGCGCAGAAAAAAAGATGTAAGACAAAAAATCATGGGCTCGGAAATTTTCAACGGCCAACACCCTAAGTAGTCGCTAGCGAGAAGAGCTATGGCTACAGCGGTCAAAAGATTTTCTGTCCAAGGCAAATTAGTTCCGCGTTAACGCAGAACTAATTTGCTAAATCATTCGATTCAGGCAGTGATTCAAAGAGTCAAAAACAAATAAATCTATTTATAAAGATGGCTCTTCTGATTTGACTTGGAATATTGCCCTTGCTCAGACAGTTCACAGTCATCTTGCTAAGCAAAAACCGTACAGTTGGAGTTCATGCATAGAAATGTACTTTTACGTACGTATTTAGACCGGTAGACACCAATTTTGTATCACAGCCAAAAGAGGGCTAAGTGTAAATCCGGAGCTATCTTCATGGAAAACTTACGCAGGCCTGGGACGTCATGAAGTGTTTGTACTGATGCAGGGTCTTGGCCGAGTCCCAAAAATCTTGATGCTCAACAAAAGTTTAAGTTGGACTGTACCTTGGGCTAATCAACATTCACTTAGAAAACCAAGTGTAGAAAAATCGCGGCCGCGCACTTTAGTTTGCTTATGCGCTGCAGACAGTTTGTGTTTAATCAAGTCGTTAATAGCCAAAGAAGGTGAAAATATTGGCGGCTCCCAGGAGATGAATGGGAGACAGCTACCTTCCATTTCAGTGAAACAATCCTTGAAAAAAATCAAAGCAAGAAAGATCTGTAGCCTGAGCAATAGACTCAGCTGAGCTAGCAGCACTGTCTATTCTCAGGGAGTGCGTTAGGCACCTTAGTCAGCATCGCCTGCAGTCCTCAAAAGACTCATAATCAGCGTGAGTGGGACAAAGTCGCCATGCTTAGAATTTCGTTAGCCAACGATCAACAATCCGTTGGCCAAAAGTCGTTATCCCAACGAAAGGGTCACCACCCAAAAGCCAACTAAAAAGCCCGCGATCGTGGAATAAGTCACGGTGCCGCCACCAAGTTCGTAGGCTTCGGGCATCATCGTGCTGGACAACATCGCTAAAATTGCGCCGCCCGCCAGGGATTGAGCGGTGCCTAAGACCCAGTTATTGGCAAAGGTACTGAGAAAATTGCCGAGCATCGCCGTTAGCCCACTGAGCAACACGGCCCCGCCCCAAAGGGCCAAAATGCGCTTGGCTGGCGTACCCGCCTGCTGCATGCCCACAGAACTGGAGAGCGCTTCCGGAATGTTAGAGATGAAAACCGCCATTAAGAAGGAGCTACTGAGATTGCCTGCCCCCGCGTTGAAGCCAATGACGAGCGCTTCAGGAATGTTGTCCATCAGCGTACCGACGAGAATCGCGAGGGGGGCCGAGCTTTTGGCTAATTGCTGAATCTGCTGCTCCGACAGCGGGAAATCCACTTCAACGCTATCCAGTACCTGCTGTCGCCACTGATCATCAGAGGTTTCCTGAGCTTTGGCCGTCGATTGCGTGGTCTCGCGCAGCCGCCGCGCGAGAATACGGCTGAGGCCGCTGGCTAAGTGAGGCGATCGCGTCAGCATGCCGTCAAAATCCGACTTGTCCAACTCATACAGCCGCATGGGCGTGCGCGCTACCACGCTCGCCGATCGCTCTTCGCCCGTGAGGAGGGCCATTTCGCCAAACATTTCGCCGGCTCCCAGCTGGGCCATCAGCTGCGGGCCTTTATAGATATCGGCTTCCCCATCCACGATGACAAACATGGCATCCCCTGGAGCGCCTTCTTGGCACAGCATCGTTCCCGGTTCGACCGAGAGCGCCTTGAGTAGCGGAATGATTGCCTGCACCTCCGAAGGAGAGAGATTGTGCAGCATCTCTACGTGGGCAATTTCGTCTAGCACTTCGGACGTTTCTTCTTGCCGGTGGTGGTAGAAAAATCGCCGCGATGAGGAGGGATGGCGAATAAATCCCCCCTGATCGTCGATGTAATTAATGATGATGGTGAACAGAGCGCCGCCCAGAATAAAGCCGATCAAAATCGGCCAGAACCCGGCTTTCTCGTAAACCGGTTGCGTAATGTCGAAGGCGATCGCCGCCAGCAGGGTGCCACTGCCAAACGCCATGATGGCTGCTGTTATCACCCGGCCAGGTTTCCAGCAAATCCCTAATCCGGCCCCGATCAACAAGCTAGAGGCACCTAAAAATCCCTGAAATAATGCGTCCAAGGGCATAAAGTCGGTATGTTCACAAGCCTACGATAAACCCGTAGCTCCCTATCACAGCAATCTTTTTATTGAATTTATCGTGTAAACATCGATTAATCAGTTTCAAGAGGCAGACCTGCCTGTCGCCAAGCCTGGATATCACCCTCTAGGGTCAAAATCTGTGCAAAGCCGGCCTGCTCTAACGTCAGTTCTGCGATCGCGGCTCTCACTCCCACTTCGCAGTACACCACAATATCGGTCGTGATGGCCTGAAGCTCATCTAGGCGCTCTGGCACCTCTCGAAAGGGCATATTGATCGCACCGGGAATATGCCCTGCGGCAAACTCCTCCGCTGAGCGGACATCCAGCACCAAGGGTGCTTGGTCGCTGGCTAAACGCGTCATTAAAGTCTGAACAGAGATGGCTTCAGGGGCCGACCAGCCGACCTGACTGAGCGTTAGCGCCACCCCCAGGGTGGCTAATACGATGAGGAGTTTGAACTTTCGCGATAGGGTGAAGGCAGCGCGGTGCATGGTTAATTGCCCTTAAGTCAATCCCGAGCCAGCCGTGGCAGGCTTGTATACTGATGTTCAGCTTAAGGCTTCTTTATGAGTGTATGCTGAGTCCATTTGTTAGTTGGGCTGCTGTCTTCACGTTGGGGGCATGAGCCCTTGGAATTTAGTATGGCTTCCTCTCCTCGTCCACAACGCAAACTCAAGATTTGGCGGCATGCTCGTCGACGCCCAGTGCCCACCGGTCGCATCCCCTGGGGTTGGCTCTGCTTAACCGGTATTCTATATGCCACTATGGGCACGTTGGTGTCGTCTTTTCCGGTGCCCTATTGGGTTTGGTATCTCGTCATGGGTGGGGTGCTGGCTCAAGCCCTGGCACTCGCGGGACCGCGCGCGCTAGGGCGTTATCGCTGGTGGTGGGCCAACACTTTAGTTTTGCTGACGATTTTGGGCACGGTAGCGATCGCCGTGGCGCTAGGATTGGCGATGGGATTTGTCGGCACCGACAATTTGGATGCAATTGAAGTCAAAGCCACCGCCTTTGAAGTCATCCGAGTGAGTTTGGTTGCCCTAATGATGCCGGCTTTGGGAGCCATCATTGGGGCTGAGACGGGCGATCGCCTGTTGGGGTTGTTCAACCGGTGGCAAACCTCAGCGGTGCTAGCAGCGACCTGTGTATTTGGCATTGGCCTCGGCAGTCTGATAAGTCTATTGCTGGTTGAGTAAGGCGATTGTGGACTCAAAGTATAGAAACTAATGGCCGCAATTAGTCGCCAGCGAAACCGCAACTTTCAGGGCAAGGTTGGGCACTGCCAAATTCCGGCAAGCAGTGTCGGGCAGCAGAGCGCGATGCGCTGTTTCTATCTCGTTACTTGCCCCCCATCGCCGTCGGCAGTCTAGCTAGTACACAGTCTGTACAAAGGGCTAGCTAGACTGCCGACCCTGGGCTACCAGCAAAAGTAACTGTTGACAATAACCGAGTCAGATCACGAGCACAGCGGCATCGAGGCGAAGCTTCTTGTTAGTCATCTTCCCCATAACAGGCTGCGCTGATTGCCAATTTGAAACCCTTGAGGCGATCTGTCGTTAGTCTGCTTTCCTGCAATCGATGCCTTTCTGATTGCTGCAAAGTGCCACAACATCAGTGATATCAGAGGCCATAGGAAGCCATCGCCATCACCCTCCGGATCGCATCAGTAGAGCTCTTTATCTATCCGTACCCGCTCCGTATGCGGACAGATCTCAGCGCTGATACTTACGTGTGCTTAAGCCGGCACCTAAATCGCCGGCGACTCTGGGCAAAAGGCTTGAAATCCTTGTGGAAAGCTATTTTCAGGGTTAAATCTCCACCTTCTTAGGCCGTATAGGCAGTATTGTTAGCGGTCTCAGCCCTCCTTTAGTCCGTAGATTTACGCAAAAAACGCCTCGACAGCTTGAATTCCCCTCAGAAGAGCTACGGGGGCAAGTTTTAGCCGTATTTCCCGATTCCTTGTCAAGAGACATCGGTCACAATTAACTCAGAATGCAGAACGAAACGCGACTTTAGCTGGCGATCCATGGGTGACATTGATATGACCCAAGCTGGCGGCCCATTGACGAAGCAATGATTGTCCCCACAGGAGCAAATAACCATGAGCAAGATTCTGGTCATCGAAGATAACGAAGCTGCGAGAGAAAACATCAGTGACATTCTCCGACTAGAAGGCTTTGAACACCTCATGGCGCCCACCGGTCAGCAGGGATTGGAGCTCGCTATTCAACGCACTCCGGCATTGATCATTTGCGATGTGATGATGCCCAATCTC
>CALCPB010000437.1 GCA_937897665.1 uncultured Halomicronema sp.
TCGCTGCGCGGCACATCGTTGAACCGCTTCGCTGCCGGAGCGAGCGACCCAGACTAGCTGATAATCCGGGACGGTCGCGATCGCGCGGCGCAAAGCTTCAACGGCGATTTCCGTATCGTTGACGATGGCAAGGGTGAACATGGGGCATTGGGTAAGGGGGCATGTCGCTGGGGGAGTCGTTGGGTGAGTGAGCGCTATTTTTTGACCGTCACCCCCTAATGCGATCGCTCTGCTGCCACCCGGCTACTCCCGCCCTTGCTATCCTGACACCCCAATCAAATCTGTGACGGCGTCAAGCAGGCTGTTGTCGTGAAAACTACTCTTGGTTAAGTAATAGTCTGCGCCAACTTCCAAGCCTGCCAGCTGGTCTGCTTGACAGTCTTTATAGGAGACGATGATGACAGGGACGGTGTGGAGTTGGGGGTGGGTTTTAATTTTGCGGACGAGCTCGATGCCGTTCATGCGGGGCATGTCGATATCGGAGATAACGAGATCGTAATCGCCCGTTCGGACAGTGTTCCAGCCTTCCATCCCGTTGACCGCGACATCGACGTGATACCCCTGATTTTGCAGCAGTTTGCGCTCCATTTCGCGCACCGTGATGGAATCGTCGACGACGAGGATGCGCTGCTGTCGCGTTGCCGTTGCGTTGACTGATTGCTGACTCCACTGCAGCTGACCGCCAGACACGAGCTGGTCGATGGAGCGCACGAGGTCGGCCACATCGATAATCAAAAGCGGCAACCCGTCTTCTGTCAACGCGGCGGCGCTGATATCGGGCACTTTGCCGAGACGTGGGTCAAGCGGACGCACCACCAAATCGCGCTCGCCTAAAAAGCGATCAACGACGAGACCATAGCGGTGGGTCTGATCGCTAAGAATCACGACGGGCCAGCGCGATCGCTCTGGCGTCGCTGTCTCGGGGAGTTCTAGAACTTGCGGAGCCGCGACCAGACTGACGTTCGCATCATCAACCACGATATAGGGATGATTTTCGCTGACCTGAACGTCGGCCTGTGGCACCATCAGCACCTGATCAATGCGAGTCAAACCGAAGGCATAGGGCTCGCCAGCAATCTCGACGAGCAGGGCCCGAATCACGGACAGCGTTAGCGGCAGTTGGAAGTGGAAGCGAGTGCCCTGCCCCAGCTTAGACGAAACCCGCAGCAGGCCGCCCACCTTCTGCACCATGCTTTTGGCAATGTCTAGCCCTACGCCCCGCCCGGCGATTTCGCTGATCTGGCTAGCCGTCGAAAACCCTGGCAGAAACAGAAATTCCAGCAGTTCGCTGTCGCTGAGTTGGGCGGCGAGTGCCGCTGTGGTTAAGCCCTTTTGCACGATTGATCGCCGCAATTGCGCCTGATCAATGCCGCTGCCGTCGTCACTGACGGTGATGGACAGCATGCCCGCTCGGTGAGACGCTTCGAGGGTGATGCAGCCCTCGGCGGGTTTGCCCGCCACCTGTCGATCCGCTGGCGATTCGATGCCGTGAGCGATCGCGTTGCGCAGCATGTGAGTCAGCGGCGCTTCTAGCTGGTCAAGAATATCGCGATCAACCTGGGTGTTAGAACCGACGATAGTCAAACGAATCTGTTTGCCGGCCT
The DNA here is from genome assembly GCA_937897665.1 of uncultured Halomicronema sp. Classification (GTDB taxonomy): domain Bacteria; phylum Cyanobacteriota; class Cyanobacteriia; order Phormidesmidales; family Phormidesmidaceae; genus Halomicronema. The sequence goes on from CALCPB010000437.1 coordinate 1,605, forward strand.
GTTTTGCTAAGTCACGCACCATGCGCGGGAACCCCTGCACCCCGTCCGCAAACGGTCGCATGTGGCTAGCGATCACTTCGCGATAGAGGTGATCAGAAAGCTGATGAAAGCGCTGCGAAAACTGTTCGAGATGGCCCAGGCGATCGCTGAGTACCTGCTGGCTACCTTGCGCCTGCTGGCTAATTGTCTGCAGCTGCTGGGCCACGGACTCAGGCAGCGCGGTTTCCTGCTGGAGGGTTTCTAGCGCTCGGAGGAACTGGCGGTTGTCTTGCCTGAGCTGCAGCAAGGAATCCATAAACGGCTGCAGCCAGTTGGCTTCCACCACCGCTTCCCCCGCCAACGCCATAAGCTGATTGAGATTGTCAGTGCTAACGCGCACCGTGCGATCTCCCGCGATGGTTGCGGGAGCCGGAACGGGTGCAATGGCGATAGGAGAAGCCGCAGGATTGGCAGATGGCGGCGAGGGCGAGCGAGACGACAGAGCAGGCGAGGAAGACGCGGGAGCGGCGGCGGGAGCGGGAGCATCGGTCAGAAGGGCGGCGATGTCCGCTTGGAGCTGAGCGATTTCATCAGCCTGAGTAGCGAGCCAGGGGGCTAACTCGGGCGCAGAGAGCTGCTGCAGCTGCGCAAACCAGTCCACGCCGTTGAGCAGCACATCGACTGCTGCCGGGGTGATGGACAGTTCGCCATTTTGGGCCGCGACAAAGCAGTCTTCCATCGTATGAGCCACGCCCACAGCGCGATCTAGCCCCACAATACGAGCCGCGCCTTTGATCGAGTGGGCACCGCGCATCAAGGCTTCTAGCCGTTTGGCCTTGGTGGCATCGTCAGCATCGGGTTCGCGCTCGATCGCGAGCAGGTTGTCGTTGAGCAGGGCCATCTGCGTTTCGACTTCTAGGCAAAAAATATCCAGCAGGGAAAAGTTGCTGAGGTCAGGCGAGTCGGGTGTCATAGCGTTTGCTGTTGCAGGATATCGAACAGGCGATCGCGGTTCAGGTAACTAACGTGCTGGTCGCGCCAGTGCAGAATGTTTTGCGTCAGGGTGGCCAGAATTTTGCTGGCATGGGTCGGGGCAGCGTGAATGTTCGGCAGCGGACAGCGATGCAAACCGTAGAATTCGTCCGTCTCAAAGGCCCAAGTCTCGTCTCCCCGGGCCATCACCACCAGTCGAGCGTAGCTGCCGGGGGCCAGACTATCAGCCGCGTCTGCTGGAGCCGCTGATAATCCCAACAGGTCCGACAGCGCGACACAGAGCAGCAGTTGGCCGCGCACGTTGACCAACCCGCGAAGCACGCGATCACGGCGATGAGGCAAGGAATGTACCGGGCTGGGCGGCAACACCTGACGCAAGACATCGCCGGGTAAAGCAAGCCATTCTGCCCCCAGGCGGAATAGGGCCACCGACAGCGTTTCCTCCGTCTGCTGTAAGCGATCGCCCGCCAGGCGCTTAGTCCATTCGGCCAGGTAGTCAGGCGGGGCGGGACGATCCAACAGCCCTCGTCCTGCCTGGCTGTATACCGGACAGTTGTGGCAATGAATGACGGTCTCTAGGGTGAGGCAAGTGCGATCGCCGCGCACCCCGATCTGATTCCAGCAATCGTGTGACATATCCAGTCTCTTGGGTCAGGTTCCGGTCAGAGGCAAAATCACTCTTGTGACCGCTGCGGGCTAAACGGCTGGGAGCGGTGAGTGTGGCCGCGACCCCATCGGAGGATGAGAAGAAGGGGAAGCGTCATCCCCCGCTGTGACCGCACCCACCTTAAAGTGCCCCATCTCCTGCTGCAGCCTTTGAGCCGTTTGATTCAGCTGAGCGATCGCCGTATTGATACTCTCTAAAGCATCACTGGTTTGCTGCGACACGCCACTGAGCTGCGCCATCGCCTCACTAATTTGCTGTGCCCCCATGGCTTGGGAGTCC
>CALCPB010000438.1 GCA_937897665.1 uncultured Halomicronema sp.
GACTCGTAATATCAGCCTGCTCGCCAAAGACCTTACCCAGCGCACTCAGCTCTGCCAAAGCGGCCTGCAACTTATCCACCTGCCTGCCGATCAGCACCACCGAAGCACCCGCCTTGAGGGCGAGCTGCGCCACACTCTTGCCAATACCACTGGTACCGCCGATCACAATCAGCTTTTGTCCGACAAATTCTTGAGACATCACAATAGATCTCCTGGTCATAAAGAAAATTATTACCTACTAGAAGGTAGGTAAATGATCAAAAAAATTTACCCGTCTGGGCAAAGGGCCGAAAACAATCGGTGCATCAGGCAATCAAATTCGGCCTCACTGTCTGCTGCCGCCCGTGCTAGGAGTTGTGCCCCTTGCACAGTGGCCAACAGCAACGCTGCTTCATCAGCCGCTGACACCCGAATCTGGAAGCGATCGCTCGCCACACCACGCTCTAACAGCGCCTGCAGCCAAGCAGTCATCTCCCCAAAAAAGTCTCTCACCTCGCTCTGCACCGCTGTCGGCAAAACGAACAGCTCAGCCGACAGCATGCCACACAAACACATTTGCTGATGGATGAGTCCCCCCCGATAGAGGGAACAAAACTCCCGCAATTGCGCTTGAGGATCCGCGATCGTTTGCTCAATGCCCTGTAACGCTTGCAAAAAAGTCGTTCGATAACGCTGCACTAACGCTAAGGCCAATTCTTCTTTAGAGGCAAAGTGATAGTGAATGCTCGCCTTACGGATACCAATTTGCGCGGCAATATCGGCATAACTGAAGGCGCTATACCCTCGATTACGCACAAGATCTTGAGCCACATCCAAGATTTTTTGAGCAGTTGGGCTGGTCATACCATCATATTTACCTACCAGTAGGTAGATGTCAACTCTCAGCTTTCATTAGCTGGGTCATACCGCAGAGTCTTCCCCCAAGCCCTTGCCTTCTAGAACGGATGACCACTCTGGTGCAACGCCGCTCAGGAGAAATTGTCCCCAATTCGCAAGCCATGGGAGAGGGGCAAGCGCCAACAGATACAGGGCGACTGGCAGAGTAGTCCCCATGTCAGTAAAGCAGACAGAAAACTTGGCGCTTGAGTTAGCTGGAATGACAAACCGGTGTCTCGTGGGGGAGACCAGCGGGCAAGTTCCCCACCCGATAGGCTTTAATTGCGGTCTCTGGATCAGGCTCACTGGTGGTGAGCAGTTCTGTATTGCGCGCCTGGAGCCGCCGCCTCACGCCTTCCCCCGCAGAGGCCGCGATCGCAATATCAACAAAATGTAGCGGATGGCGCTCGCCCTCTCCCCGCACGTGCCATTCATGCAAGCAACCGACCTTCGTTAAGTCCAAGGTCCAGGCGAGGCTGATGTCGGCTTCATCTGGCACCACATACACTTGCCACCGCAAGGCTCTTCCGGCATGGGCAGCAAGATTACCGTCTGGAGTGACGGCGACAGCCAGCAGTTTCTCGGTCATCTGAATACCCCTTCTGAATCGATACGGTACTTAGGCCAGGCCTCTATCCCACAGTGCAAATTGCCGATCTTGAAAGCAATCACGCCATGCGGCCAACTCAGGCGGCTTTGAGCCATGCGGACTCACCTCTTACGTAGATGAGTTGCTGTCTAGTCGCGATCGCCCTGACTCATAGGAGAGGCTGCCCCAGTGGGTCAGTTAATGAGATAGCTGAATTGTAGAAGACACCGATTACACCACTGCTGGAACTATTACGGGTGTACTCAATGGCTCAAAGCCCCGATCCGCAAGCCATTAGCAAAACAGGTCGGGCTGATGAACGAGCTATTTTCGGCCCGCGTTCGTACTGCGGACTCGGCGCATCTGAAATGAGGGCAGCAATCTTTCAATGGACGTCCGGCTGTTGCCAATCACCGGTGGCCTGGAGGAAAGGGGAAAACTCTGGTGCAGACCAGCTCAGGGGCAGACTGCCTGCAACTCGAATACCGTGCGAGAGGTGAAACCGTAACAGACGCTCAGCGCCCTCATAGGCTGCGACTTCTGGCGCATCATCCCAAATCACGGTGGTGCTGCCCGTCAAATACAGCAGATCGCCGGTCTCAAAGTCGATAAACAGCAGACCCGCCCGAGGATTCACCTCCAGGTTGCCCAATGTATTGAAATGGAAATTGCCCGAGAAATCGGGAATCGTCAGCGTTTGAGCATCGTCGATACGCACAAAGCCCGGTTTGCCACCACGATGAGAAACATCCACACCCTTAGCCGCTCCTGCCTCAGGTTCCAGATAGGCCGTGGTGATAAAAAACGTGTCGGCTTGGGCGATCGCCGCCCGTTCGTCAGCGCCAAATTGGGTCAGCGTCTGCACCGGTTTAAGATCTGCCGGATTGAACGATCGCAGATTAAACTGGCGCGCTTGAATATATTGGGGGCAATTGCCAAAGGCTTGTCCGACCTGCACTTCAAAGCCCGCTTCTTCAACACGACTAATGACGCCATTGAGACGATTGCGGCGGCGGGTGTGCAGCTCAATACCGAGCAAACCGACGTCGTTGCCAACCGTCAGCTGCTGCGTCAGCGGAGCGCCATAGAGGGGGTGAGCGTTGATCCGTAGCGTGCGATCGTTTGGTGCCGTGATGAACCCCGGCGTTCCCACCAAAATGGATGCCCAGGGACGATCGGCCTCATCCACAGTGCCGACCAATAGATAGGACAGTTGCCGATAAAAGGCCTGATGCTGCTCCGGCAAAAACTCGCGGATCATCCGCCGACCTTGCCGTTCAGTGCGATCGCGGCCACCCAACTTTTCCTGAATCGCCCGCTCACCAGCATGGAAGGGCGATTCTGCCTTTTGCCAACCTTCAAGAGCCATGATGCGATGTCCTCCTATCCATAGTTGGGGCAAAATACGGCGAGCATGCTTGCCTACACGGCCATGGGCACAAAACCGGGAAGCTGTCGTACCCGCTCGAGCCAAGCCAACACATAGGGATAAGGCGATAAATCGACCTGGCCATCCGGAGCCAAAGACACATAGGGAAAGACCGCCACGTCAGCAATGGTGGGGCGCTCAAATTCTAACCAGGCGTGCTGGCTCAAATGCTGATCAAGCTGCGTGAGAATGGTGGCGGCTTTTTCGTAGGCGCGATCGACGTTAATCGTCTTGCTGCCAAAAATATGATAAAGCCGCGCATTTTCTGGCCCTTGGCGTACTTCCCCGGCAGTGGTAGAGAGCCAGCGCACCACCTGCGCTAGGGACAACGCCTCGGTAGGCAGCCACTCATCGCCGCCATATTGCCGCGCCAGATACACCAAGATTGCCTGGGCAGCAGCTAATCGCGTGTCGCCATCAACTAACAGCGGCACCTGCCCAAAGGGGTTGAGTGCCAGGTACTCGGGCGATTTGTGCTCTGCTTTCATCAGGTCAACTTTGACCCATTCATAATCGAGGTTCAATAGGTGCAATAGCAGACGAACTTTGTAGCTGTTGCCGGACATTTCGTGGCCATAGAGCTTCATCATGGAATTTCTCGGTTGATTACAAAACAAGTGAACGCAGAGCGAAATTAGGGCATCGATGACAACTGATGGTTAAGGTAGCCGCCAGTTATCCTCGATTGAGGAGAACATTGGGAACTCAACGTGGGACAACCAGCACTGCAGGAGCCCTGGGCAAGTGGCTTGGGACGATCGCCGCGACTCCGAACAAGCCAGGTCACGGCAACTTCTTCAGCCCTACTCTAAGCAACGAGCACCTTAGCCAGCGGACGGCGCGTCCCTTCTTGGCGACGAATGTCGCGCCAGACTTGCGTCGCTGCCAGGGCACCATCCGAGGCAGCGACAATCACCTGATTCATACCGACTTTTAGATCCCCCACGGCAAAGATGCGGGGATGCGAAGTCCGATTCATGCCGTCAGTCACCAGGTTGCCGCCGTTATATTCCAGGTCGATGCCTTGGAGATAATCGGCATGGTACTTCGAGCCCATGGAGATGAGTCCGGCATCGAGTTCCACAGTCGAACCATCTGCGAGTTCGACACCCGACATCTGGTGGTTTTCGCCGAGGAATTGGTGGATCGGCTGCTCGTTAACGGCGTAGCCCGCTTGGGTGAAGCGATCTCGCAATTCCGATCCGACTTCAAAGGCACCATTGGTGAATAGCGTGATGTGGGGGGTGAACCAGCCGAGGGGAAAGGCCGCTTGCAAGCTGCTTTCGCTGCTGCCAAAGACGCCTACCCGTTGGTCACGCATTTCGTAGCCGTCACAAATCAAACAGACGTGTAGGTTGTACCCGGCGTAGTCAAACACGTTTTTCATATCGGCGAGCTGTGGCAGGTGGTCGATGATGCCGCTCGCGGCGATGAGGTAGCGCGTGCGGAACACCTCGTACGTGGGATTTTGGCGACCGATGCGCACTTTCACCAACAGGGTATCCCCTTCATCAATCACTTCTTCCACATAGGCATTGAGATAGTCACCTTCGAGGGAGAGGTAATGGTCTTTGCCCTGCTTGAGCACTTCTCGCCCAGGGGTTTCGGGGGGCAGCCCTAGGTAATTATGTAATTCCTGCATCCAAAAAGAGCGGGCCTTGCCTTTATCGATGATCAATGTTGAGAGCAGGTAGCGCTGCAAGTAGATACCAGCAGAGAGACCGGCGGCACCACCGCCGACCACCAGCGCGTCATAAATGTGATCGGCACGTTGAGCGAGCGTTTTCTTGGTCAGTTGCATAGCCACCTCCGAGTGCCAGCGTAAGACTTCAACGACTGAACCGATCGTTCGGTTCGACATAAATCCACTGTACCGATCGTTTGGTATACTGTCAATAGTTGAATCGGAAACTGCTGATAATGCCTAAAGAGAGCTACATTCCGAGGCTGTCCGCGCTGTTTCGTCAGTACGGTTACGATGGGGCAACCCTCTCCAAAATTTCGGAGGCGACCGGATTAGGTAAGGCTAGCCTTTATCACCACTTTCCCGGTGGTAAAGACGAAATGGTAGAGTCGGTGCTTTGCTATTCCGCCAGCTGGTTGCAAGAAAATGTGCTGTCTCTCTTGGCCGCTGAGGGTGCCCCGGAGGAGCGCTTGCAAAACATGTGCGATCGCGTCAACGAACTTTATGCCGGGGGCGCCGAACCTTGCTTGCTGGCCATCTTGCAATCTGGAACGGGGAGTGACCTGCGTCATGCTCAAATTCAGGCCACCCTAGCGGCTTGGGTGGAGGCAATCGCCGCCGTTCTGAGAGAGGCGGGTTGGGATGCCGCGATCGCTCAGCAACGAGCGGAAGATGCCCTGATCACGATTCAAGGGGCGGTCATGGTGTCTTTTACCTTAGACAACCCAGCGGTGTTCCAGCGGGTAATGCAGTCGTTACCGCAAGTCATCCTAAAGCAGCCATGAGCTTGCTCCACATCAGTGCTTTCTAGACGGCAAGGGAGCGGCTAGAGTTTGTCTCAATTTGAGCGAACGACCGCAAAGATGAACAAGGTCTAAAACTGATCGCTGGAGACCACTTCGCACGCCTCATTGAGGACGACGGTTTGCAAGCTCACGATCTCAGGCGGGGCCGGAAAGGCGCCACTGCGAATCTGAGCCGCGATCGTCTCCGCTTCCATTTCAGAAAAATTGCCGTTAATGACTGCGTGTCCACCCGTGATGCCCGTGTCGGCATAGCTAGCATCGACGATAGGAGCGCTAAGCAATTCATCGTCCCAAAAAAGGCCAATGGCGCGACCGGTGCCCGCCATGTTTCGAGTCAAATCAGCAAAGGATTGGGCACCCGCTGCGTTAAATTCCAACAGGATTTCGGTAGGGCGAACCGATGTCGCGTCGGGCACTACCGCATCTCTCACATCACCGTTGCGAATTTGCGGTGCCTCAAATAGCTGCAAGATATCTGCATTCAGGGTCTCTAAATCGGCGCCATCCGTGAGGACTGCCGCTGCTGACTCTCGCAGGAGCAAGTTCAATGTGGCTGAGTCAGCACTGGCTTTTTGCGCTCGAAAGGTGAGTTCCCCCTGATTGCTCAGCAGTTGAGTTGCCTGCTCGATGTCAGTTTCTGCCGGCAGTTGCACTTGAATTTGGCCCCACTCGTTGATGAACACGGCTGTCGGTGAGGCGACCAGCCCGTCAATCCGCTCGGAAGCCACAGTCGCAACGGTTTGCAACACATCAGGGTCTGGCATTGCCGCTTGTACTTCTAACCTCAACTCAGTGCCTTCAAAGGGACAAAGTTGCTCAGAACTCACGGCGGGAGGCAGTACAGGCGGTGCCACACAGGCGGTGCTCAGCAGGCTTCCTGCGGCAAGGGTGAGTAGTCTACCTGGGCGCAGGCGATCGCGATTCTGAAAAAACAGCGGCATGACATGATTGGCGACGTGATCGCCCCCGATGCGGTTCTCTGACAACTTCAACTGCAGACGCGCGGTTCCGGATTCAAGGTAGTCAGGCGAATACTGGCGACGACGGCAAGTCTTCTAGACGGTGATGACGGTTTCCCGATGAAAATAAGTTATCGACCCACCCTACACAGGCTTTATTTTTAGAGCAGTGGCTCATAACGCAGGCGCACTCATCCCAATTAATGAAAAGTAGGGTGTCGTCAGCGCAGCGACGCACCGACACCGGTATATAACAGCACTTTGCACACACGAAAGTCAAAGGAACGAGTTAGCTGGCTAAATAGCCCCGCACATTGCTCTTGCGACGGCGCAGATGCTTAAGCGCTTGTTGCTCTAGCTGGCGCACCCGCTCACGACTGATGTTAAGCCGATTGCCCACCTTGGCCAGAGACAGCTCGTTGCCGTCGTTGAGGCCATAGCGTAGGGTAATGACTTCCTGCTGTTGCGGGGTCAACTCGGCGAGCAGCGTGCGAATGTCTTGTTTCAGAGATTCCCGCACGGTGTAGTCTTCGGGCGAAGCCTTTTCGTCCTCTAGCAGCTCTTGCAGTTCAGTGTCTTGGTTATCACCGATGCGCACATCCAGCGAGATGGGCTGACGCGACAGCGTCAGGTATTCCCGCACCTGAGCCGCTTCCAACTCTAGAGCCTGGGCAATTTCAGCGATAGTGGCGCTACGCGCCAACGTTTGTGAGAGTTCGCGCTGGACTCGCTTGATCGTGTTGAGCTTTTCAGTGATGTGAAT
>CALCPB010000439.1 GCA_937897665.1 uncultured Halomicronema sp.
GCGGCCCCCCCGAGAATCACCGGTACGCGGATGCCCTCCTGGTTAAAGGTGGCCAGGTTGTCCTTCATAAAGGCCGTGGATTTTACCAGCAGGCCGCTCATGGCAATACAGTCGGCATCGTGCTCGCGATAGGCCTGAATGATATTCTCCACCGGCTGTTTGATCCCCAGATTCACGACCTTGTAGCCGTTATTCGAGAGGATGATATCGACCAGGTTTTTGCCGATGTCATGCACGTCGCCCTTGACCGTGGCGATGATAAACGTGCCCTTGCCCGAGCCGTCGCTGTCGGACTTTTCCATCATCGGTTCCAGGTAGGCAACGGCTGCCTTCATGGTTTGTGCCGACTGCAACACAAAGGGTAGCTGCATCTGGCCGGAGCCAAATAGTTCACCCACCACCTTCATGCCGTCGAGTAAAAAGGTGTTGATAATCGCGAGCGGTTCATACTGTTTGAGAGCAACATTGAGGGCATCTTCTAACCCAATGCGCTCACCGTCGATGATGTGCTGTTTGAGCTGTTCTTCAATGGGCAGATCTTTGGCGATCGCCTCTTTCTTTTTCAAACTCTTGCCTTCAAACAGGGTGGTGAGTTTGGTCAGGGGGTCATAGGTGACGATATCGCCGTCATACTCGCGGCGATCGTAAATCAGGTCGCGGCAAATCTTTTGATGCTCCGGGTCGATTTTGGCCAGGGGCAAAATCTTGGCGGCGCTGACGATCGCGCCGTCTAACCCTACCTGCATTGCTTCGTGCAAAAAGATGGAGTTTAGCGTTACTCGCGCCGCCGGATTTAAGCCAAAGGAGACATTCGAAACCCCGAGCATGATGTGACAGCCCGGCAGGTGTTCGCGAATCAGGCGAATCGACTCAATAGTTTCCTGGCCATTCACCCGATCTTCTTCAATCCCGGTGGAAATCGGCAGCGCCAGCGTGTCAAAAAACAGCTCCCGTGCTGGAATGCCATATTCCAGCGCATCGCGATAGGCTCGCTGGGCAATCTGAAACTTTTTCTCAGCGGTGCGCGCCATGCCGTCTTCGTCGATGGTGCCGATGACGACCCCCGCGCCGTAGGTTTTGGCAAGTTCCAAGACTTTCAAAAAGCGCTCTTCGCCATCTTCATAGTTGGTCGAGTTGAGGATGCACTTGCCCCCAGCAACCTTGAGACCCGCCTCCATTTTTTGCCATTCGGTGGAGTCGAGCATCAGCGGCAGGGTGACGTTGGTGACCAGGCGTGACACTAACTCGTGCATGTCACGCTCGCCGTCGCGGCCGACATAGTCCACGTTGACGTCCAGTACGTGCGCCCCTTCTTTGACCTGCGATCGCGCCAGTGCCACCAACCCATCCCAATCTTCGTCGTTCAACATCGTGCGGCATTTTTTAGACCCGCTGGCGTTGAGCCGCTCACCCACAATTAAAAAGGAATTGTCTTGGTCGTAAGCTTGTGGACTGTAGATGGAAGCTGCAGAGGGCACGTAATCGAGAGCCGGCCGAGGATCATCGAGTGGCTGGTGGGTGGCTTCACCCGCGACTCTCCACTCTCTACCCCCCGTCCTGACAGGACGTTCTTTGGGATGTAGTTCCTTCGCAATTTCTGCTAGTTGAGCAATGTGGTCAGGGCGCGTACCGCAGCAACCGCCAATCACTTGCACGCCCAGATCTTCGACAAAATGCATCAGCGCCATCCGCAGTTCCATCGGTGAGAGATGGTAGACGGC
>CALCPB010000440.1 GCA_937897665.1 uncultured Halomicronema sp.
GGGACTTCAAAGATTGGTTCTCCCCAGAATAGGGGGCAAAGTCATCCTTCTATTCAGCAACACCGAAAAGAGAGTGCCCGCCCCCGCGCCCGCTCACTGACTACGTCATCAAGGCAAAAAGCTGAGGTAAAAGCGCTTGGATTGCGAGACCAGAGCGAGGCCATGATCGCCCGCCACCCGTCCTCCCTTTCTAAAGGTGATTGAAAGATTAGAGGCGACACCGGTTGACTACCCCTATGCTCAAGAGGTTTCTGAATCCGATCGATAGATTAATTGACATGCAAACAGGTTTGCCGCAATGAACGCAATGAACCTCTGGCAAAAATATGAAGCGTGGCTTTATTACCACGAGGGCCTTGAGCTTTACGTCGATATCAGCCGTATCGGGTTTGACGAGGCCTTTGTCGAAACCCTCAAGCCGAAGTTTGACCAAGCTTTTACTGACATGGCGGCGCTCGAACAGGGAGCGATCGCCAACCCCGATGAAAATCGCATGGTGGGTCATTACTGGCTGCGCGACCCGGATCTGGCTCCCGAGGGGTTAGGCCAAGAAGTGACCACGGTGCTCGACGACATTGAAGAATTTGTCAAAAAAGTCTACGCGGGTACGATTCAACCGGCAGAGGCCGATAAATTCACCGACATTCTCTCAGTGGGCTTTGGCGGCTCAGCCCTCGGCCCGGAGTTTGTGTCAGAGGCCCTGGCGCCGATCAATCCCCCCCTCAATATTTACTTTTTGGATAATACGGATCCCGCTGGCATTGACCACGTGTTAGATCAGCTGGGCGATCGCCTCAAGAGCACGCTGGTCATCATTACCAGCAAGTCGGGCGGCACCCCCGAAACTCGCAACGGCATGTTGGAAGTCAAGCACCGATTTGAAGAACTCGGACTCGATTTTCCGTCCCATGCGGTGGCTATCACGATGATTGGCAGCAAAATGGACGAGCTAGAGCGGATGGAGGGCTGGCTAGCAGAATTTCCCATGTTTGATTGGGTGGGGGGTCGCACCTCCGAAATGTCAGCTGTCGGGCTGCTGTCGGCCTCACTGTTGGGCATTGACATTCGCGCCATGCTGGCCGGAGCCAAAGAGATGGATGCGGCTACCCGCGTGCCGGAGTTGAAAGACAATCCGGCGGCGCTGCTGGCCCTGGCGTGGTACTACGCCGGTAATGGTCAGGGGGAAAAAGACATGGTGATGCTGCCCTACAAAGACAGCCTGCTGCTGTTTTCGCGCTATCTGCAGCAGCTGGTGATGGAATCCCTCGGCAAGGAAAAAGACCTTGACGGCAACACGGTGTATCAGGGCAGCGCCGTTTATGGCAACAAAGGTTCGACTGACCAGCACGCCTATGTACAGCAGCTGCGAGAAGGGGTGCCCAACTTTTTTGTCACCTTTATTGAAGTGCTCCAAGACCGCCAGGGCGACTCGATTGAGGTCGAGCCTGATGCCACCTCGGGCGACTTTCTCTCCGGCTTTTTACAGGGCACCCGCGCGGCCCTGTATGACAACCAGCGAGAATCCATCACGGTGACGATTAACGCCGTAACACCGCGCACCGTCGGTGCGTTGATCGCCCTCTATGAGCGGGCGGTGGGGCTGTATGCCTCGCTGGTCAATATCAACGCTTATCACCAACCAGGGGTTGAGGCGGGCAAAAAGGCGGCGGCCACCGTCATCGATCTGCAGCGGCGGGTGCTGGCGGTGGTGAAAACCGTAACCGAGCCCCTGCCCTTATCGACGGTGGCCGCCAAAGCGGAGGCGGCCGATCAAATTGAAACGGTGTATAAAATTCTGCGCCATCTGGCGGCCAACGATCGCGGCATTATCCTCCAGGGCGATCGCCGCCGCCCTTCTAGTCTGATGATTTCTACCCGCTAAGAATTACAGGAGTCTTAAGTTTTGCCCTTGAATCTCACAATTCAATCAAAACTGAAGGCACCACCCTCTGCCAGATGTTGCTCACAAAACAAGGATTTGCTCTATGGTTACCGCTGATTCCCTGGTGAATTGCCCGATTACGATTGAAGACGATCGCACCGGCCTAAGTGTCGAAACGCTGCGGCGCGCCTTTGCGGACCACCTATATTTCATTCAAGGCAAGCTGCCTGAACTGGCCTCTAAAAATGATTTTTATCTCGCGCTCGCCTTTGTGGTGCGCGATCGGCTGATGCCGCGGTGGCTCTACTCACGGCGCAACTACTTAAAATCTGAGACACGCATCGTTTCCTATCTGTCGGCGGAATTTTTGCTGGGGCCGCACCTAGAGAACAATCTGATTAATTTGGGTATTCAAAGCGAAGTTCGCCAAGCCATTGAGGAATCGGGCCTAGACTTTAATGAGCTAGTCGCCCAAGAAGAAGAACCCGGCTTAGGCAACGGTGGCTTGGGCCGCTTAGCCGCCTGCTATATGGATTCTCTCTCTAGTTTAGAAATCCCGGCGCTCGGGTACGGCATCCGCTACGAATTTGGCATTTTTGACCAGCAGATTCGCGATGGCTGGCAGGTCGAAATCACCGACAAGTGGCTGCAGTTTGGCAACCCCTGGGAAATTGCCCGCCCGTCGATGGCGGTCACCGTCAAGTTTGGCGGTCACACCGAAGCCTATACCGACAACCAAGGCCAGTACCGAGTGCGCTGGGTGCCTGACCAAATCGTCAAAGGCATTCCCTACGACACGCCGATTTCGGGCTATCAGGTCAACACGGTGAACACGCTGCGGTTGTGGAAGTCGGAAGCGCCAGAATCCTTTGATTTTCAGACTTTTAACGTGGGTGACTACTACGGCGCGGTCGACCAAAAAATCGTGTCAGAAAACATCAGCAAGGTGCTCTACCCCAATGATGAGCAGGTACAGGGCAAAGAGCTGCGCCTGATGCAGCAGTTCTTCTTCGTCTCCTGCGCACTGCAAGACATGATTCGCATTCACCTGCGCAGCGGTCGTCGGTTAGACACGTTCCACGAAAAGTTTGCGGTGCAGCTCAATGACACTCATCCCGCGGTCGGGGTGGCTGAGCTGATGCGCTTACTGGTCGATGAGCATCATATGGCTTGGGATCCGGCCTGGGAGATTACCCGCCAGACCTTTGCCTTTACGAACCACACGCTGCTACCCGAGGCCCTAGAAAAGTGGTCGGTCGATCTGTTTGGCCGCATTCTGCCGCGCCATTTGGAAATTGTTTACGAAATCAACCGTCATTTCCTCGATCAGGTGCGGCTGCGGTTTATGGGCAATGAAGACCATCTCGCCAGCCTCTCACTGATTGACGAAAGCGGCGGTCGCTCGGTGCGCATGGCTAACTTGGCCTGTGTCGGCAGCTACTCGATCAACGGGGTCGCCGCGCTGCACACTGAGCTGGTGAAATCCACCATCCTGAAGGATTTCTACTTGCTCTCACCCGAGAAGTTCAATAACAAAACGAACGGCGTCACCCCCCGTCGCTGGATGGTGCAGAGTAATCCGCGCCTCGCCAATTTAATCTCAAGCAAAATTGGCGATAACTGGATCAAACATCTGGACGACCTGCGGGGCCTAGAAACGTTTGCTGATGATGGCGGATTCCGTCATGAATGGCGTCAGATTAAGCTTTCCATCAAGCGTGATTTAGCCACTCACATTCGTCAGGCGACTGGCATCGTGGTGAATCCAGAATCGATGTTTGATGTGCAGGTCAAGCGGATTCACGAATATAAGCGGCAGCACTTGAATGTCCTGCATATCATCACCCTCTATAACCGCATCAAAGCGAATCCCAACCTCGAAATCACGCCGCGCACCTTTATTTTCGGCGGCAAGGCGGCCCCCGGCTATGTGATGGCGAAGCTGATGATTAAATTCATCACCTCAGTGGGCAGCGTGGTCAACAACGATCCCGATGTGCGCGATCGCCTCAAGGTGGTCTTTTTGCCCGACTACAACGTCACCTTTGGTCAGCGCGTGTATCCGGCGGCAGAGCTGTCTGAGCAGATTTCGACAGCGGGTAAAGAGGCTTCCGGCACCGGCAACATGAAATTCTCGATGAATGGAGCGCTAACCATTGGCACGCTCGATGGGGCCAACGTCGAAATTCGCGAAGAGGTCGGGGCCGAAAACTTCTTCCTCTTTGGTCTCAAAACGGAGGAAGTCGCTAACCTCAAAGCCCAGGGCTACAACCCCTACGATTACTACAGCAGCAATGAGGCCCTGAAGCAGGTGCTCGATTTAGTCGCGTCGGGATATTTCTCCCACGGCGATACAGAGCTGTTCAAGCCGCTGCTAGATAACCTGATGTATCAAGATCCCTTCCTGTTGCTGGCCGACTACCAGTCCTACATTGATTGTCAAGATCGGGTTAGCCAGGCCTATCAAGATCAAGACAATTGGACTCGTATGTCGATTTTGAATGCGGCGCGAACCGGTAAGTTTTCCAGCGATCGCTCTATCCGCGAATACTGCGAAGACATTTGGAAGGTTAAGCCCCTGCCTGTCACGGTGGATGACTACGACCAGGCTAAAGCCGGATTGAATCTGTA
>CALCPB010000441.1 GCA_937897665.1 uncultured Halomicronema sp.
ATGCGCTTCACAACACTGTTGCCTACCCTAATTCTTAGTCCTGACGCTGCACTAGCCCCCTTTTCAAGGGGGCAGCGACAGCGGGGCATCCTAAAGATCACGCTAAACAGATACTTCCGCCGGGAATCATCGCCATCTTATGTCATCTTTGCTGCTCAGAATTGTTCTGGAGCACGTAGAAATTGCCTGGGAAATCACGCCAAAATCCCCGGTTGCTGTCGGGAAGACCGTGACCCTAAAAACGTGAGTGAGAAACCGCGGAGCTGATCGCTCGAATTTTCATTAAATAATGCCAAAAGCCGGAGGGCGATCGCTCTTTCGGGCTTTCGTTTCCCCATTGCCCGGTCGCTGTTTTGTGAATCGGTATCGAAATCCTGGTGAGGTGAGAATGGACGGGCATAAGGGCCAGCTCGCGTATCGCAGAATACGAAGTCCAGCTATGCACATGCGGTCTTTTTGTCAATGCATAAGTCTTAAAGACTTAATCGAAATTTAAAAAGCAGTCAATTCTTCAGCAAAATCCAAATATTCTTATAGCCTCTGCATCTAAATAAATGCAGAGCCGTTTGTTACCGACAAGGTCTGCAGCAGAGAAAGTTCCGTAGATGGTCATAATTCGGTAACCTGGAGTCACTCAGTGGTGTAGAAAACTTTCCTGAGTCTCACGATGGATAGCTTTGATGGGAAAACAGCGACTGCAAGCCACTGCCTTCTTTCAGTTTTTTGAAACCCCCCAAAATCACTGTCTTATTGAGAGTCCTCCCTTTGATTAGGGGTTCAGAGGATTGCTGCATCACCAAGCCTGGAGTGGTCATTGGTTCAGCGGGCTGAAAGTCCTTAAGAGGAGGTGGGTTTTTCGCTCTGTTTGAGTGAACTAGCCGACTGCTCGATTTCATCAGAGTTAGCAATGTCAAGTTCACAACCTAAAATACAGATAGAAAATCTGGTTAAGATTTACGGCAAAAATCCGACCCATGCCCTGAAACTTTTTCGGGAAGGGGGGAATCGAGATGACATTTTGCAAGCGACGGGGCATGTGTTGGGCGTCGCCGATGTTTCGCTCTCCATTGCGGAGGGGGAACTGTTCGTCATTATGGGCCTCTCCGGTTCTGGCAAGTCGACTTTGGTGCGGTGTCTTAATCGCTTGATTGAGCCGACCAGCGGTCATGTTTATATTGATGGCGAAGATGTTGCCAAGGTAGATTTGCCACGGCTACGAGAGGTACGTCGCACTCAGATTTCGATGGTCTTTCAGCGATTTGGTCTGTTTCCCCACAAGTCAGTTTTAGAAAATACTGAATATGGCTTGAAGATGCGGGGCATTCCCGTTGAGGAGCGTCGACAAAAAGCACTTGAGACCCTCGCAATTGTCGGTCTGAGCAAGTGGGCCGATTACGCCCCGAGTGCTCTCAGTGGGGGCATGCAGCAACGGGTAGGGTTGGCCCGGGCGCTAGCGACGGACGCGCCGATTTTGTTGATGGACGAAGCTTTTAGCGCCCTTGATCCGTTGATTCGCCGAGAGATGCAAGACGAGTTGATGCGGTTACAAACCGAATTGCATCGCACCATTGTGTTTATCAGTCACGACATTCAAGAAGCCCTGAAAATTGGCGATCGCGTCGCCATCATGAAGGATGGTTATCTCGTCCAAGTGGGGACGCCGGAAGAAATCATCACTAACCCCGTGGATGATTACATCGTGGCCTTTACTCAAGATGTGAACCGGGCTCAGGTCTTAAAAACGGGCTCGATTGTGCGGCAAACGGTGCCCTTTATCTTGGGGCAGGGGTCAGCTCGCGCCGCGTTGGAAGATATGCAAACCCACCAACGCCGTCGCATGCACGTGGTTGACCGCCAGGGCAAACCCGTCGGCATCCTCAACCGTAAAGACCTGGAAAGCGCCGTGCAAAGCGGTGTGGAAGCGGTGGAAGCGGTCATGCGGACAGATTTCCCTACGGTGGAAGCTTCGACGAGTCTAGAAAAAATCTTCCACCTTGCTCAATATGGCGCTCCCATCGCGGTGGTTAACCGCAAAGGCAAGTTTAAGGGCGTGGTCGAGCAGTCCGATATTCTCGCCAGTATTGGTCGCCTCAGCCATGGCGCTGAGGATGATGGTGCCGTAACCGATTCCCCGGTTGGCCCCATCGCTGTTTGATCGAGCGGTGATTGCGACTACTCAGGTAGTCCATTGATCCTCCCTGACGATAGTTCCGTGCCACCGATGGTCATCCGATGGTCATCGGAGTCGGTCAGTCACTAAGCCTCAGCTGTACTTTTCTTGAAATCATGGATACTGCAATTCCAGACTTTTTTAACTGGTTATTTCTCAACCAGTCAGCGGAGATTATTCCGTTGGGCGATTGGATTTCGACCGCGGTCGATTGGATTGTGACCAACTTCCGCTGGATGTTTCAACTCATCCGAGTCCCCATTAGCCAAACCCTGAACGGGATTGAGGCGTTTTTGCAAGCGGTGCCCCCGGTTGTTTTTCTGGCGGTGCTGGGGTTGTTTGCCTGGCAGTTTGCCAGTCGGGGCCTAGCGATCTTTAGTGTGCTGGCCATGATCTTTGTGGGGTTGATGGGCGCTTGGGCAGAAACCATGACCACCTTGTCACTAGTGATCACGGCGGTCGTGCTGTGCATTTTAGTGGGCTTGCCATTGGGCATTGCCTCTGCCCGCAGCGATCGCGTTGAGGCGGCCATTCGACCGATCTTAGACGCGATGCAAACGCTGCCCGCTTTTGTCTACCTGGTGCCGGTGGTCATGCTATTTGGCACTGGCAAGGTGCCAGGGGTCATTGTGACCTTTATTTTTGCGGTGCCCCCGTTGATCCGCCTGACGAACATCGGCATTCGTCAAGTTTCTTTAGAAACGATTGAAGCAGCCCAGTCCTTTGGCTCAACGCCGAGACAGATGCTTTGGGAAGTGCAAATTCCGCTGGCGATGCCGACAATTTTAGCGGGCATTAACCAGTCCATTATGCTGGCGCTGTCGATGGTCGTGATTGCCTCATTGATTGCGGTCGAAGGGTTAGGCCAAATGGTCAACCGAGGCATTGGCCGCTTAGATGTGGGCCTGGCAGCAGTAGGCGGACTCGGTATTGTCATCATGGCGGTGGTGCTTGATCGCCTAACCCAAGGGATTGGCCACTCGTCTCAGAGCGGCGTGTCTTGGCAAGACCGTGGCCCCGTCGGGGCCATTCGCAAGGCTCTGGGTAAACGTCCTCAGTCGCCGACGGTAACTCCTTAGGAGCTTCCTTAACCTAGTCCCGACAGGTCTTTAGGGCCTTTGGGACTAGGTCAATCGTGTTTGTTTTGTACTCAATTTTTGAAACATTATGGTTTTTAATTTCAATCTATCCACTTTTTCAGCACCCACCCAAAAGCTGGGCCTAGCGGCGACCTTGGCAATGGCGATCGCGGGCGTATCCGCCTGCGGTTCTGGCGAACAAGCCACCGATGCAGGCGGAGAATCGGGCGAAACGACTGAAGAAACGGCTGCGGCAACGGCAACGCCAGGAGAAGGGATTGGCGTTACCCCCGGTTATGCCGTGTTGGAAGAGCTCATTCAGACCGAGATTGTCAATATTGGTCTAGAGCGCCTGGGGTACACCATTGAATCCCCCAAAGAGCTGGAATACGCCACGCTGCACGTTGATACTGCTAACGGCGGTATCACCTATACCTCTGCCCACTGGGAAACGCTGCACGAAGAGTTTTACGCCAACAGCGGTGGCGACGAAGCGTTAGAACGCACGGGTACCTATATTGCCAATGTGCTGCAGGGCTACAAAATCGATCAGGCCACGGCGGAAGCATACGACATCACTTCCCTTGATCAGCTGCAAGACCCGGAAATTGCCGCTTTGTTCGATACTGATGGCGATGGCAAGGCCAACCTCACGGGCTGTAACCCTGGTTGGGGCTGCGAATTGGTCATTGAGCACCAGCTGGATGAATATGGTCTGCGCGATACCGTGCAGCATGACCAAGGCCAGTATTTTGCGCTGATTGCCGACACGATTACCCGCTATGAGCAGGGCGAACCGGTTTTGTACTATACCTGGACTCCCCTGTGGGTGAGTGGTGTACTCAAAGACGATGAGGATGTCACCTGGTTAGAAGTGCCCTATACCAGCTTGCCAGAAGCCCAGGCTGAGGTGACTGAAGAAGAAACGAGTGCTGACGGCAAAAATCTGGGCTTTGCCGTCGACCAACAAGTGATTTTGGCCAACCAAGCATTCGTGGATGAAAATCCGGCCGCTACCAAGTTCTTTGAGTTGGTTGAGGTCCCCATTGGCGATGTCAGTGTGCAAAATCAGCTGATGCAGGATGGCGAAGATACGCCAGAGCAGATTCGAGCCCATGCCGAAGCTTGGGTCGCCGACAATCAGGATTTATTCGACGGCTGGATCGAGGAGGCGCTCGCGACTCAGTAGACCTCTTGCACGAATAAAACAAGGCCCCCTGCCGTCTCTCAAATTTGGGGGAAACTGCTCTTGAAGGTTCTGGAT
>CALCPB010000442.1 GCA_937897665.1 uncultured Halomicronema sp.
GTCGGGCCCGCTCCGTCCCTAGACAGTGGGCATTGTCAGACAGCACGGCAGCAAGGTGAAAACTCACGGCCCGTTTATCCTAGCGGTCTTTATACCGATTCTCTGAGATAAATCTACCAATCTGGCCGGCCCCTCAGCTCCTCAGCTCCTCGGCATTGCCAAGATTGCATCGGGAATCCGATCACTGAGAAAAGACGCTGCCCAACCGCTACTCACCCCAAAACTGTTCAATGCTTTCAATGGCGTCTAGACTCGCCAGGGTAGTCAACACGTCACGGTAATTAGGCTGGTAGGTTTCACCAATCGCCAACACTTCCAGCGGACTGCAACCAATGCGTCCCGGTGACTGTAGGTAAATAATGACCGTTGGGTCAATGTCTTGCACCGTCCGAATTGTGTGCAAATCATTGGGCACACAAAATTCATAACTCAGCGATCGCTTGCCATCATCTAAGCCGTACAGCCCGGCCTCATCAAGCTGGTCTAAATCAAACTGGATCTTTCTGACCGCAGGGAGTTCAGGATCGGCATATACCGAAGTTGATAGCGCGATTGTAGTGACGATGGCCGTTATTAAAAGTCTCATAAAGATCTCTCAATCCCTGTGCCAAAAGTATTGACTTTGTGCTTAGCGATCGCGCCCACTGAAGGACACCTTCTAAAGCGTCCCCTCATGGCTAACGACTGATAAAACACTGACAATTGTTGCGGCCCGCCTGTTTGGCCGAATAGAGCGCCTGATCAGCTTGACGAATTAACACGTTAGGCAACGTCTCAGGTGAGGGCACGATCGCACTGACACCCAGGCTGGCAGTGACCACAGTGTGAACCGGAGAAGAGGCATGGGGCAGGTTGAGCTGCACAATGTTGTCACGAATCCGCTGGGCAATGGTGTAAGCCCCCTTCAGCTCTGTATTGGCTAAAATCACCGCAAATTCTTCCCCCCCATACCGAGCGACCAGATCGGCGGCGCGATTGACCGCCGCTAACGCTGCCTGGGCCACCTGATATAAGCAATCGTCGCCCGCTTGATGCCCGTAGGCGTCGTTGAACTGTTTGAAAAAATCTAAATCAAAGAGAATAAAGGAAAGGGGCTGCTGTTCGCGGCTAGAACGCTGCCATTCGCGGTCCAGGTGCTCGTCGAGGCGGCGGCGATTGGCCAAGGTGGTAAGGGAATCTGTCAGCGAAAGCTCGGCTAATCGCTCATTGGCTGAACGTAGTTCGAGTTCTATGCGGCGGCGCTCACTAATATCTCGCACCATGACCAAAACTTCGTCAGCCGTAACGGGAACCACTCGCACCTCTTCATACTGCGGCACCCCACCGATATCGACGGTCTGCTCATAAAGCTGCACCTCGCCGGTACTTAAAGCCTGCTGCATGGCCTGCATTTTTTGGTTGATGTGCTGCTGCAAAGCATCGGTGGTGGCATACTCCTTGAGGTTGTGCCCAATCTGCTGGCTCCCAGGGGCACATAGATCAGCAAAATTAGCGCCGCTCAAATAGTTGAGGATCAGACCATCCTGACGCATATGAAACATCAGATCAGGAATCGCCTTCAAGATGGCCGCTTTTTGCGCTTCATTTTGCTGCAGCGCCTGTTCGGCTACCTTGCGATCGCTAATATTTTGAATCAGCAGCAGCGCCTCATCCTCACCGCTCGGAACGACTCTCACCTCTTCGTATTGAATGTCGCCATTGAAGGAAGTCTGCTGCTCATACACCTGCATTTCGCCCGTGGCCAACACTTGACTGACGACTTGCATTTTGCGTTCAATGTGGGTCTTCTGATGCAGATAAGTATCCGCAAAATCGAAAATATTATGCCCAACGGGATCGGCCACATTCTCTAAAAGATCGTGAGTCTTGCCACTTTTGCAATATCCCAAAAAGGTGCCATCTCGATGGAGTCGAAACATTAAGTCGGGCATCGCCGCGACAATGGCACGGTTTTCGGCCTCACTCTGCTGCAGCGCCAGCTCAGTGGCTTTGCGATCGGTGATGTTGCGCACAATAAAGAGCACTTCCTCTGCGCTGTAGGGAATGATCCGCACTTCTTCGTGCTGGACTCGGCCATTAACCCTGAGCTGCTGCTCAAACACCTGCATCTGACCGGTGGTCGCGACTAAACGGATTTTCTCAAGCTGCTGCTGCGCTACCTCAGCAGGCATATGCTCTGACAGATGCTGCCCGATCGGATCATAGTCATCAGCAATATAGTCAATCGTGGCGTTGGTGCGCACGTAACTTGACCGATAGCCATCGCACGTGACTCGAAACATCAAATCAGGCAGGGCTTCGATGATGCGGCGGTGCTGCTCTTCTTGCTGCCGCAACGATTGCTCAAGGAGTTTACGATCGCTAATAACCCGAACAATTTCCAGCACCTCATCCGGCCCACAGGGAACAATGCGGACTTCTTCATACTGTGTCCGTCCCTGTACGGACAGCACCTGCTCAAACATCTGTACCGTGCGATCGTCGAGCGCTTTTTGAATGGAGGCCACATGCTGAGCGGCGACAGCAGCCGACAGGTAGTCTTCCAGGGGACACCCAATCGGCTCATCACCGGGGAGCAAAATATCGATATCCGGATTATTGCGCACCCGACTGATGAAGCGACCATCTCGGCTTAGCCGCACGATTAGATCAGGAATGGCTCTGAGAATCGCCTCGCTCTGCATGGCCTGCGGCTGGGTCCAGAGCCCAGAAGACTGATTTGGGCTAACGTCTAGCAACCAACCATGCCAGCAAACATCCCCATTGGTACGGCGTTCGGGTTGAGCATAGGTCTGCAAATGTCGCAGTCGCCCTGACGGTGACACCGTCCGCCAGGCATAAACAAACACGCTTAGCGCAGCAGTACTTTGGGCGATCGCCGCCGCAAAACCAGGGCGATCGGCAGCCTGCATCTGCCGCCCCAAATATCGTCTGGGAGCCCGCAAAATCGCCGTTCTCGGCGCTTCGTAAATGACCTCAATCTGGCGGTTGACGTATTCACCCTGAAGCGTGCCATCAGCCTTGACACACAGCGAATAGAGGCCCCCAGGTAGGCCCTCCGCAACCGCTTCCAGTCGCCTCAACTCGTCATCTACCGGCAGCTGCGATTGCCCCTCACGCCCCGCCGACTGAGTATCAGGGGCAGACGCGACAGCGGGTGACACCGGCTCCGTCAGGTTTTCAAAGGCGACAATCACATGGGTGATCTGCCCCTGCTCATTGCGAACCGGCAGAGCATTCGCCTGCAACCGGATGCGCCCATCGTCTCGATGCAACTCGACATCCTGGAGGCAGACTGATTGCCCTTGCAGCGCCTGGTTGGCCGGGAGCCGTGCAGGGGGATAGGGCGTCTCGGTGCCGACAAGGTAGAGCTGGCTCCAGTACGCCCAATTGCCTGGAGCTACTGGCGATTCAGCAATGGGGCCAAACAGGCTTTGAGCGGCCTCATTGTAGTAAGCAACCCGACCATCAGCCGCGTGCACGACAATGCTGATCAACAAATTATTGAAAAAGCGCTCACTTTCGGACTCTACGACACTGAGTAAGCAATCCGAGAAGTGTAGGCTGTTTGAGGGAGCATGGGGTGAGCGAGACATCACAATGTCGACGAGAATCCAGGAGAATTGATAGCCAGTACGCCCGTCTTGAAGCCATGAACACCGTAATCAAGCCACACCTCACTTAGGTGCCCTCAATTACCAGCCCATTGGTGAAATCAGCAAAGATTTTCAGGGAGAATTTGAGCAAGTTGATGCGGTCGGAACTCGGCTTAAGCAGCTTTGAGCGGGCAAAGACTCCCGATTTCAACTGACGCTGTAAACAACGAGATTAGTCCCGTCTTTAGCTTGCGTGAACATGCATTAGCAGATTGAACACGCCCTTCCAACTTCATTGTGTGAAAAATACTGGAAACCTGTCAACCGCAGGCCTTAACAACGATGACAGCTTGGAGGTAGGAGCAGTGGCGGCTGTTGAAATCGTCGAACCGCTCAAAGGGTTTCCACTCTATTGATTAGCAGCCTTCGGTCGCAAAGCACACGACACATTCACACTCTAGACTTTTATCTTGGAGGGCTTTACGCTTTCGAGGCTTTAGCGGGCGATCGCACTTTTCCGAGCCGCTTGTAGTTCTTGAATCCGCTCCAGGTTGCCGACCGGAATCGCCTCAATCAAGCGCTGAGTATAGGGCTGCTGCGGTTCGTTATAAACCCGGTCAGCAGGCCCCAACTCTTCCAGCTGGCCTTGATTCATCACCATGATGCGATCGCTCATGAATTTCACCACGGCCAGATCATGGGAAATAAAGATGTAGGTCAGCTTGAACTCTGCCTGGAGTTCTTTCAGTAGATTCAGCACTTGAGCCTGCACCGAGACATCCAGCGCCGATACCGACTCATCGCAAATGATGAACTGAGGATTTAACGCCAACGCACGGGCAATACAGATGCGCTGCCGCTGCCCGCCCAGGGTAGTTTTGCCACAGCCCGATTCACCCACCAGGCCAAAGGTTTCCCCCT
>CALCPB010000443.1 GCA_937897665.1 uncultured Halomicronema sp.
CCAATCTGGTCGCGAATCCTTTTAAGGATAGGCTCTATCAAAAGTTAGATATCCGCAGAAAAGTATCAAATGTCTCAAATTCCGAAGATTTTATTCGGTTAAGTGTCTACAGAAGCTTCTTCTTTTTGAGACGTTAGATTATTTACCTTTGACGACTATGTTTACTCTCAGAGATGTCTTTTTTGCCTTTATCTGGATTGCACTTTTAATCCTGGCTGGGCGATATTTCAAACAAAAAAGCCGCTGGCTGCAGCGGCTTTTTCTCCCAGAATCTATCGTGGCTGGTGTGCTTGCCCTAATGTTGGGGCCGCAAGTATTGGGTGCCATTGTGACTAGCATCGCGGGTGAAGATGCTTTGCTAGCCAGCGGGGGCTTTACCGAACCAATCCGCACCGCTTGGTCTCAAGCTCCTGGCATCTTTATCAACATCGTATTTGCGGCTCTCTTTTTGGGCGAAAGAATTCCTAATCCCCGAGCTATTTGGCGTAAAGCTGCGCCCCAAGTCGTCTTTGGGCAAACTCTCGCTTGGGGACAATACGTGATTGGCATCTTGATCACCTTCACGGTGTTAATTCCACTATTTGACGCCAACCCAATCTCAGCAGCGCTGATCGAAATTGGCTTCGAAGGCGGCCACGGTACCGCCGGCGGCATGGCAGAAACCTTTGGTGAGCTAGACTTTCCCGAAGGTGCTGATCTGGCATTAGGGTTAGCAACCGTCGGCATTATCTCAGGCATCATAGTCGGCACCGCCCTCGCCAATTGGGGGCGCAGTCAAGGACATATTCAGTCAGATACAGGCCCAGTGAAAGATTTAGATGGCGTGCCTGAATTTTCTCACACCGAAACTCGCGAGGTTCAAGAGCGCCGCTCTCAGCTTATGCGAGGTCTGTTGATCGATCCGCTGTCAATCAACTTCGGTATTGTTGGGATTGCCATCGTGGTGGGCTGGCTGCTTCTCCAAGGGCTCATTTGGTTCGAGTCAGTGACTTGGGGTGCCACTGGTTTTGAGGTTATGACCTACGTGCCCCTGTTTCCGATGGCTTTGGTGGGCGGTATCTTAGTGCAACTCACCTTCGAACGTCTGGGCTTGGAACCCCTCGTGATCCAGCCATTGATGAAAAACATTGCTGGCTTAGCGTTAGATGTGGTCGTTGTGACCGCTCTTGCCTCCATCTCTCTGCAGGTGATTGGGAGTAATCTCGGGGTGTTTCTCATTTTAAGTGTGGTCGGCATTGCCTGGAACTTGCTGTTCTTCGTCTACTATGCGCCGCGCCTCTTTCCTGACCACTGGTTTGAGAAAGGCATTGGCGATTTGGGGCAATCGATGGGGGTCACAGCAACCGGGATTTTGCTCCTGAGAATGGTCGATCCGCACAACGATTCTGGAGCCTTTGAGAGTTTTGCCTATAAGCAACTGTTTTTTGAGCCCATTGTCGGAGGGGGGCTATTTACCGCAGCGGCACCTGCCCTCATCGCCCGATTCGGACTTGGCGGTATGCTGCCGATTACAAGCAGCTTACTTGTGTTTTGGCTAGGGATGGGGGCGATTCTCATCAAGCAAAACAAACGAAAACAGCGATCGCCGCAGCGTCAAAAAGTACTGCACTAGTCAGTGTCAACGTCTACATCGGTCGCTGCCGCCGGATGAGCTGCTGCTGGACACCTTTGACAGGCTCCCTTAAACCTTTAGAGGCACAGGATTTGCTCATGCTCATTCGGGAAGTTGGGGAGCCGTCATCAAACAGACTCCACTTGGGATCAGCAGCGCTCAAATACTCCATCTATCGACTAGAGATTGGCTAACGTTTTTTTCTGTGGGGTCAAAAAGCAGGATATATCAGTTGAGCCGAAGGTCATGCTCAGAGCGATATTCAAGTTTTCCAACATCTTGACCAACCACTCAACATTGTTTTGGATAGCCGTTTCGTAGTGATTGAAGAGGGTTGAAAAGCGGCGCTCCAGGTAGGGTCTAATCTTCCGGCAAAGTAGAACGACCTTAAGCAAGAGCCCCGTTGTTGAAAGGGGACCGAGGTTGTTAATGAGATCAATAAACACGAAGTGTTGAGGACAAGCCGATGACTCTAACACTAGGAAGTTGAGGAGCTGCCCACAGGTTCTAATCATCAAAAAGTCATTCAGGGGCTGATCTTCGTTTTCAGGCAGGGTGTTTTCTAGCTGATAGGTCAATAGCTTATTGAACTTGCGGCGGCCGTAAGCCGGATCAACGCTGGATCCTAAATAGTCATACAGCTCTCGCTTGAACTCACCAAACTTGAGAGACCGATTACGTTCTAGAAAAACTTGAGCGCCATCAGCATAACTGCGACCCTGATCAACCTTGCCAGAAAATTGATTGAGAGAACTCACCAGTTCGCGATCGCTGAGCAGCGTCGGATTACTAATTGGGCGAAGTCGAGCAACCGCTTCTGGACCTGAATGTTGTATTTTTAGTCGGGCCTGACGCACCCGATAAGTGACGTATTGCGACAGATTGACTTCGAATTTCTGTTGTGCCTTCGCTTGTATGCGACGAATGTTTTCGTGATACTCTTCTGGGCTGTCTTCACTCACCAAGCAGTGTTCGTATAAATAGGGATATCGCTGGATGAGATTGCCGAGTGGACGATTTGTATTTTCCGCAGGATACTCAGTTTCGACAAGTCGTGAAAGACGCTTGAGCGTGAGGTATTGCTCAGTTTCGGTAAACCCCTTGACGACTTGGCGTAAGGTGCGAATTTGACGACTCCGAGAAAATTCTGTGACGTTCTGACAGGGCTCAAGCTCAAACAGATCGATCAATGAGGGCACTGCATACTGAAGCTGCGTGTGGCATTGCCAGCGATTCACCAAAATGTGGCAACAGCGGTTGACGACAAAGTGAAAGTATTCTTCGACGTCTCGGTCAGACACAATCTGATCAAGTGCCGCCACAATACCTTGATCGGGATATCCAACGCCGTCGATGAATAGTGATTGGAAACGCTCAATAAGCTTCTCAGGCGTTTCACACTCTGCATAGGCCAATAAATGCCCGTAGAGTGCTTGCTCTTGAGCACTGATGGATCGAGTTTGATAGGCTGCCCTTTGATTCACAGTCACAAATGCCTCTCTTCAGTAGGCACCGATAAATGATTCTACACTGGTGATCAACCCTGATAGCTTCTTTGCGATGTGACCAACGCTTGTGTCTTAAATTATCTAGATGCTACTAGTCAATCTAGACGATCTAAGTATGAATGACGTCAGTTTTTACACCTGAAGTACGGGGTTCTTCCTCTAACCATACCCGGTGCAAACACCGAAACTGGAAAGCTTGAGCCAAGATTGAATGAAGAAACCGTCAAGCTTTAATGAGCTGTCCCCTCAATGAGGAGCGACATCTTGAGAGGGATAACGGGAAATCGCAAAGCAGATTGCTAAATAAATCTAATATCTTCACTCCTATTGGACACTATCTAATGGTGTTTGTAAAGGCGTCTTTACAAACTGTAGACAACTGGGCTGGTTGGCTTTTTAGGAGCGGTGATATTCCTAGAGCCCTTACCCTATTAGAGTGTTAGGTCGTTGGCTACTTAGCTCAAGAAGAGCTGGATGGACTGTTTGTTCCTGAGTCGCTCAGGTCGAACAAGCACAGCTTGTGAAGAAGGTTATCGGCCGTGGGATAATTTTGGCCTGATGTGACACGTGGCGTTGGGGGATTGGGTGGTCGAGAGCAATGACCTAAATGGCTTGGGGCGACTGCTCAAAGCTGGACAAGCATCTTTGACTAAGGCGCATCATCGCTGAGGTGCCAGCTAGCCTGGTTGTGTCTGCTTCATTGACTCGACGACTAGCTATTGGAGCGGTCATTGCTGGCTTTCTTCGCAAAGTCTAGATGCAATTGAGCGACGAGCTTTGTTGGCAACATTGCCTTGTAGATAGGGAGTAATGCATTGACCTTTCAAATCTCATTGCAGACGTTGGCTAAGGTGACGGCCGCATCGCTCAGTGATGACGCAGCCAGTCTTGGCGGGATCAAGATTTCTGGAGTGTCGACGGATACCCGAAGTCTAAGGAAGAACGATGTATTTTTGGCCTTATAGGGCGATCGCTTCGACGGTCATCGGGTTGTTCAACAGGCCATCGATCTAGGCGCTGCGGGAGTGATTGTGCAAGAGCCGGTCACTGTTGGCCCGCAGTTGCGAGTGCCAGATACTTTGGCGGCCTATCATGAGATCGCTCAATGGTGGCGGCGAAAGCTTAATACGCCGATTGTGGCGATTACGGGTTCCGTCGGTAAAACGACGACCAAAGAGCTGATTGCAGCGGCACTGTTGACCCAAGGCGGTGCCGTGCTGAAGACCCAAGCCAACTACAACAATGAAATTGGCGTTCCTAAAACTTTGTTGTCCCTCGATGCTAGTCACGACTATGGAGTGGTTGAAATGGGAATGCGGGG
>CALCPB010000444.1 GCA_937897665.1 uncultured Halomicronema sp.
GTTATTCATGATTTTTTGTCTACGAGGTCTTTATCTAGAATATCCCGGTGATGCAATCGTCTATTTTCAGCGCGTTGGTCAAGCTAATCAAGATTCAGGCAGTATCCATATTGCGTCATTTTGGCAATATGACGCGAACCAAACATTTTTCAGTAGCTTTCAACAGTGGTTGGTAGGCTCTGATGCACTTATGCGTGACAAGTTGACTGTTGTAGCAGCGGTGAGTGCTTGTCTTTTATGTACAGCAACCTATCGTCTTTGCCTATGGTTTTCACCCAATCGCCGGAGCGCTGCGATCGCAACATTGCTCGGGATTGCATTTTACGGCAACTAGCAAATCAGCTTCTATTTATACAAAATTTTGCAGGGGGCAACGTTGGCGATGATTGCTTACTTGGAAGCTGTTCCCCTTCTACACCCTATTCTCTTGACATCAACGTTTAAAGATCTATTTTCGAGCCGTAAGATATGCATTTTCGTATTATTTACTGGCGCTATTTGGGTGTGTTTAGATTGTCATCAAGAGAAAATATTCTACATTTTTTCAGTAGTTCTTTCTACATCTAGTTTGACCATGCTCAAGGCTTTCTCGAAGAAAAGCCGACCGCCATTATTTACCCTTATTGCATTCTTGGCCACAGTTGGTGGATTGCTATTGCTGTTTTTCAATCAAAAACCACCGCTCAATGTTTCTCCATTAGTAATAACTTCATGGTTATCTATTGGTCAGACGACCTTATTTACCTACTGGCCTTCATCACCTAATGCTTCCTATCTTCTGTTAGATCTGATAAGTTTGGGATTAGCGATCGCAATACTGAACGCAACTCCAGGACAATCAAAACTTTTTTACTTAGCGACAGTTACGCTTGCACCCTGTTTCTTCTTTGTCAATCCCATCGCCATAACGGGGCTATTAAAGATCACCTCTCCCTACAATATCTATCGATTAATGCTCGGAGGGTTGCCGTGGATTTTTTTGCCTGTAATCTGCGACTTTCGCAGCAATAAGCGAGAAATTAAGCTGGGCTACTTGCCAGGCATATTCTTGATTTTGGGACTCTTTGCCTATCCCCCTATTTATGGCAAATTGCCACATTTATTCGCTCGAGTACCTACCTATGCTGATGGCAGTGATTTATCACCTGTAATTCAACATTTGTTGCCTCTCAGTCAAGAAGCAGGCAATCGCTCCATCAACGTTTTATCAACGCCCTACGTCAATAGCTATCTGGCCGCTTGGCCAGCCCTGACTGTAGCTTCTAGCCGGTGGCTAAGCAACGATCCAGAAGTCTATGGTGAAAACTTAGCTTATCTCTTTAGCTCCAACATTTCCGATACAGAAGTTGCGCAAATTCTGTCTGGCCCAGCTTACGATGTCGTGGTTTTAGATGCCCGAGAGAATTTAGTCTACAGCAGCTGGCTCGGTCGTATGACCACACATTGGCCTGCCGATCTCATTCAAACTCAGAGAGCTTTCTTCAATGGAGGCGTTTTACACGAATATCTTTCCCAGCATCCTGAAAAGTATGTCAACATACTGAACGAGAATGGATTTCAGGTATACCAAAAAAGAGAGTTATCAATATCTTCAGCCTCTTTTTGAAGATATAACTAATGCCTTTTTCCGAGCTTGAAAGCTTTGGTGTGGATGAATTTACCCCTGAGCTTTTGCCATTTTTTTTGCAGATTGAAATGTCAGAAATATTTCTTTTAACAAAGCAGCTATGGTTACCTTGGAGCAGGCTGTAGAATCACTCCCTGGATTGAGCGATTTAAGGTCATTTTAGGAAATCCAATGGGATCGCTCCAGCTCTCTGCCTGAACAAACCGGTTGAATTGTACGATCGCCCGCCAAAAATCCTCAAATCAGCCGCTAGGATGGAATGCAGGTATTCAGATTAAGAGAACGTCGTGGCTGTAAAACCAGATTGGCTTCGGGTAAAAGCGCCCCAGTGGGAGCGTGTCGGCACGGTTAAATCGCTGCTGCGCGACCTTGAGTTAAACACCGTCTGCGAAGAGGCGTCTTGCCCCAATATTGGCGAATGTTTTAATGCGGGCACCGCTACTTTTCTGATCATGGGACCGGCCTGCACCCGCGCTGGCCCCTATTGCGACATTGATTTTGAGAAAAAGCCTCAGGCTCTGGACCCGACCGAGCCCTTGCGCCTAGCCGAAGCTGTGAAGCGAATGGGACTCAGCCATGTCGTCATCACGGCAGTCAATCGAGATGATTTGCCTGATGGCGGCGCTTCTCAGTTCGTGCGCTGCATTGAGGCCGTCCGCGCCGCCTCTGCTAAAACCACAATTGAGGTGTTAATTCCTGACCTGTGTGGCAACTGGCAGGCCCTGGCCGACATTCTCAAAGCAAATCCCGAAGTTTTGAACCACAATACAGAAACCGTGCCCCGGCTCTATCGCCGCGTCCGCCCTCAGGCTAATTACGCTCAGTCGGTTGAGCTATTGCGCCGCACTCGGGAGCTAGCCCCTTGGGTATATACCAAGTCAGGCATTATGGTCGGCTTAGGCGAGACTGATGAAGAGGTGCGTCAGGTGATGGCAGATCTGCGCCAGGCCGACTGCGATATTTTGACCATTGGCCAGTATCTGCAGCCGGGAGCTAATCACCTTGACGTTCAGGACTTTATCACCCCCGAGCAGTTTGAGGCTTGGCGAGTCGCCGGTGAAGCGATGGGCTTCTTGCAAGTGGTGTCGTCCCCCCTTACTCGGAGTTCTTATCACGCCGAGCAGGTGCAGATTTTGATGCAGCAGTATCCTCGAACGGTTCCTGCGTCAGCACATAGCCGTTGACCGGGTCAACCCGATACACGCGGTCAAAATTGTTGAAGTTGATTGCCCGCCGGCCATCTTGAGTCCATCCCAAAACGTCTTTGAACCGAAAGTTCCATAAGACTTCGTCGGCAATAAACGAGTGTCGGGCATGGATAGTTTGGGAAAGATTTTCATCAATACCGGTGATGATGACGATGATTTCGGCGTGATCGCGGCGCAGGGATTCCGGCGTTGCCCCATAGAGTGGACTGGTCTCGTCGATGGGATGCATGGCCGTCCAAGTCAGGGCAAATAAAGGCGTGTGGGAGCGAATCAGTTCGAGATCGTAGAAGCGTCGAAATAGATCGCCTTCTTTTGTAAATTCGTCACGCACGAGGGTGACCCACAATTGTGCTTCTAAAATGCGATTGCGCCGTTTGTTCGCAGTGCGAAACATCAGACTCGGCACCCCATTAAACGGGGCAATTAACGCAAAGTTGCTGAACAAGATGCGGGCAGTCGGCACCGAAAAGCGGGCAAAAATCATGCCCGTGGCCATGGCGATAAACAAGAGCCCGACAAAGGCTTCGATGACGACTAGAAAGTTGGCGTAGTCAGTTTGCGGATACATAGCGCCATAGCCGATGGAGGCCATGGTTTGCACGCTAAAGAAAAAGGCGTCTAGCAATGAGTCCGGGTCAGCATTGCCGATCGCATCATCGCCAAACCAATAGGCCAGGGCAAAAGCACTATTAATGAGCAAATAGGCCAACAATAGGACCGCGACAAACCCCGGCCAGGAAATAGTGAGAAGTAAATGGTACAGATCTCGCCAGGGGGAATGGGGATCACCGAGGCGAATAATATCGGGAAATTCTCCGTCACGTTTCACAATTCTCTGCGGTGAAGGACGGGAAGTATCGTGAATCATGCACCTCTCCTAGTAACAACACCACGGTTAATGATGGAATAGCGCGATCGCGCCCCAACGGCACTGACCGATAAACAGTGTGCCATGGTCAATGCTCTATCCGCGTCAACAGTTATGGGCCCTGTCCAACAAGTCAAACCACGGGTGAGCCATCTCCCGCAAGCCCGGTTTAAACAAATCCGGCACTGAGTGAGACACCGCGTCGAACTCTATCGATATCAGGCGTCATGGCAAAAAATCAAGTCGTACGGGCCACTCGCAACGGCTGATGTCCCCCTAGTGTACTGAAGCACGTCTGCCGATGACTGGGACCGTAGACCCAGCCCGCCGTTATTTGAGTGACCGAGACGGGAGGTTAAGGCCCCGCCGTGATCGCAACGACGTCATCAGTCCGAATTTTGCCGGGCTGCAAGACTCGCGCATACACCCGACTGCTGCCAGGATAATGTTTTTGACTCATGCGACTGTAACGCTTATCCGCAATCCAGCGCATGTTTTTGCGACAGGGAGACGTGTAGCTGGCCACCTCTAGCAAGACCTCATCGCCGAGCTGCAGCCGCAGCCCAGGAGCGACCTGGGGCCAGTCGAGGCCCACCACCGTAATATTTTCGCCCGCGTAGCCCGGAGCCAGATTGTGGCCTTCTTGCTGCAGCGTTTCAATCACTTCTAACGACCACAGGCACACTGCTTTCTCCGGCCCGCCGTGAATTTTGGGACTGTTGTGGCGATCGCCCACCAGCCCGGTCTCAATGATTTCGGCCTCGGGAACAGCGATTTTAGGGACGCCGCCATCTGAAATACTAATTTGCGTAATGTGTCCGCGCATCGAGTTGCCTTGCATCCCGTATCAGCTATCGATTTTCACCGCTATGGTAACCGGCTCAGGCTAAACTTTAACGCTCAATGGTGAACTGGCTAAATTCGCCAGTGACGCTGCCGTAGGTGACCTCAACCTGATGGACTGCAGCGGCAGGCGGACCTTGGTGAGCCCAGGGTAATAGCTGATTGATCGCTGAATCTTGCCCTTCGGCCACGATTTCGACAGTGCC
>CALCPB010000445.1 GCA_937897665.1 uncultured Halomicronema sp.
TTCCCCCTTCTCCGTGTGTATTGTTTTTTTGCTGCCCCTCACCGTGTTTATTGTACTCTTTCTGTTTTTCTGCCAGCGGGCGCGACAGCAAGCCCGCACGGCTCTCGAACGGGTCGATATGTATGATTTGCGCGATCGCCCCATTGGCGAGTTGTCGGGGGGGCAGCAGCAGCGAGTCTTTCTGGCGCGCGCCCTGGCTAAAGAAGCGGAGCTGTTAATTTTTGATGAGCCCTTTACGGCGGTTGATCGCAAAACCGAAGACATCATCTTTGATATTTTTCAGGAGTTGCGAGCAGAGGGTAAAACCTTACTCGTCATTAACCACGATTTGGGTGATTCGCTAGCGATTTATGACCAGCTGCTGCTGCTCAACAAACATCTTATTGCCCAAGGCAACCGTCGCGAAGTCGTGACCTCCGACAATTTAGAACGAGCCTACGGTCGAGGCCTCGCCCGAGTTTTTGCTTAGGTGGCATCTCCCTAGACCTGGCTTTGTTACCTCTAAGGGGGTAATCAAGAGCTTTAACCAGATATCGTTGCATTCCTTAAGCAGCACCTGGTCACCTCACCTTCAACCCATCAACCTTACTTAAAAGATACGGAACCCTTCTATGTTGGATTGGATTATTGAGCCCTTGTCATTGTCGTTTATGCAACGTGCTCTCATGCTGGGTATTTTTCTCGGCATTCTCTGTGCCATTGTGGGCAGCTACATGATTGTGCAGCAGATGGGGATGTTAGCCCATGCCATTTCTCACTCGGTGATGGCGGGGCTGCCGATCGCCTATGTAGTTGGCGTTGCTCTCTCGTTTGGGGCCTTAGTGGCTGGTGTGATCAGTGCCCTGGTGCTCTATGTGATTGAGTCGCGATCGCGGGTGAAAACAGATGCCGCGATGGCCCTGATTTTGACCTCATTTGTGGCTATTGGCGTTGTGTTAGTCAGTATCCTGCCCGGAGCCAATCGTATTGACTTGGTTCATATCCTGTTCGGCAACATTCTGGGAGTCACCATGAACGAGGTGTGGTGGAGCTTAGCCGTCACCGTGGTCGGGATCATCTTGGTGCGATTGTTTTTCAAAGAGCTATTGTTTTACACCTTTGATCCAAAAGGAGCTCAGGCCAGCGGCATGCCGGTGCATTGGTACAACGCTTCACTGATTACGGCGATGACTGTCACTATCGTCGTCTGTTTACCCACAGTGGGGGCACTTTTGGTGGTGGCATTGCTAGTGGCCCCAGCCGCCACCGCCTACCTACTGGTTAAAGAGCTCCATCAAATGATGTGGGTGGGGTCAGTTATTGGAGCCCTTTCCAGCATCATTGGGATGTACCTGAGCTATTACTTAGATGCGCCGTCCGGAGCTTCCATTGTCCTCGTATCCTTCTGCTTTTTCTGTTTGGCTTTCTTGTTCAGTCCATCGGAGGGGCTATTGGCTAACCTTTGGACCCAGCGCCAGCGATCGCAATTGACCAATGCCGACGAAGTCGATCAAACCCTGGTGAGTTAGCGCCTAAATTCACCAGAGAGAAAACATAGAGTCAATCCGCCCCAAATCCTTTGCCTTGAGTGCCGTAGCGTACCGTTCGGAAACTGACAGCATTGGTGACAGGGTATAAGTGGCCTTCCCCCATTCTTTGCCAACGCTGCCGACGCCGACGACCTGGCGATCGCGCAAAACCTTGCCACTTAAACTGAAGCAGTCAAGGAAAACCTGTTGGCTTGACCTAAGGACGAAATACCCGATTGAAAAACTGTTTACGATAGCGACGGTAAATATCAAAGTCCTTATCCAGAGTGGCGATCGCTGCAATATTCAAACGCTCAGAGATCGCACTCAACGCTAGATCTGGAAAGTCGCCTGGCAGATCTGCAGATTGTTCATTGAGATCGGTAATTCGACTAAAGTCTGCCGCTAGTAAGGGTTCACAAACGTAGACACCCCGCGCTAAGTGGTTCAGAAATTCATTCTGCACCTGCCAACTCGAAGAAAGTAGCCACATCACTTCAGCAACACAGCCCTCAGTCGTGATCAGTCGAGCAGTGCAACTGGCAAAAAACTCGACAACAATGTCGTGATGGTCATCGGCAGAATCATAGAAAGCTACGAGTAATCCAGTATCGACCAAAACGTTAGGAGGCAAGATCATGATTCAGCCCGATGCCGAGCACGAATCCGTTCGTCAATAAACCGACGACG
>CALCPB010000446.1 GCA_937897665.1 uncultured Halomicronema sp.
GGCGGCGGCTCGCCGCTGCGTGAGCCCCGAGGTGCTTTCACCGAGCAAAACGCGCTTGAGCAACTGGGCCTCGGTCTCGAGTTGCAGCGTATCCGGGATGCCGCGAGCGTTCGTCTCCTGACCGGGAACATCAGGTTCGCCAAGCACAAGGAGAATTTTGAGGCCCGGATCTAACCCAACGTCAGCCAGGGGATCGACATCGCTGGTGGTGCGGCTAAAGCGAATATGTTCATTCAGCGACATGGCCTGCCGCCCAGTTTGAGGCTGCATAATTTCCCACGGCAGCCTGATCAAATCGGGATCGCGGATATCTAAACAGAGGGAAAGCGGATTGCCCTGTCCCATTGCGATGCCTAAGCTTTGATCGAGGCTCCGTTTGATGACGCCATCAAACAGCCACTGCCAGAGGCGCACCCCTAGCGTCTGCATCAAGCGCCCGGTGTAGCCTCGTTTCGTGCCGGGTTCAGCGGGCGTGGGGTCAGCGGCGACAAACTGGGGCACATAGGCAGACGGCACGTGAGGCACCTGCGGCAATCCTCGTAGGGAGAACAGATCGAGCCAGGTTGCCCAAATTTGCTCAAGCTCATCCGTCCAGGGGCGATCGTGATGCACATAGCCGCCAGGATACGGAGCGTCAACAACCCAAATGGCATAGTGGGGGGTGTCAGCCGTTGATAGCCGCTCGATAGCGATCCGCAGGTGAGTTGGCTCTGACATCGAAAAACACTGTGTCACAGGATAGTAAACGTGGACTGGCAGACTGGTTCTGGCAAAAATTCTAGCCAGACTCCGAGATGTGAGTCTTTACCAAATCTCGTTAGTCAATACACAATCCCTGCTGAGCAACGGATGTGTCAAGCAGTTGCTCAGCAAAAACAGATAAGTCAGCCTGCAGCAGCCAGCCCTGATCGCCCGCTTGCGCTAGGGGGAGCAAGCGATCGCGCGGTTCAGGAGGCAGCTCAGCAGACTCAGTGGCCGCAGGCGGCGGTACTGGCTCCGCTGTTTCTGAGGCGGTAGAACACACTTTAAGACGCACCCAAAGTCGACCATCGGGAGTCCTTTGTCGTCTGTTAACTTGCTCGATACTACCAATCGACAGCAAGCGCTCGGGTAAATCGACTGCGGCCGGGGGGGCACCTGTTGGGGGCGTCTGGGTGGTCAGGAGCGTCGCGGCCGCAGAGGGGTCAGGCAGCTGTTGAATTTGCAAATAATCGCCTACGGCCAGCTCGGCTGCGGTATCAGCCTCATCGATTGTGGGAGGCACCGCTGAAGGGGAAAGGGTTTCCCCTGACTCGGCCGGGGGCTCAATGGGGGCGATCGCGCCGTCGCGGCGACTTAGCCACTGCCAACCGAGGGCGCTGCCGAGACCCACCAGCACTACTTTCACGTCTCCGGTGAGCCAGCGGAGCCCAGAGCGAGGTGGCCGGTGGCTGGGCAGCGGTGGTAAGGCGGTGGCCGGAGCTACCAGACTGGGCTCCGGGGCGACCACCTGGAGGGGCGGCGGCGCTAGCAACGGTTGCTCCGCAAGATCAACTGGCACCGCTGTCGGGCGATCTGCGGGCTCGACTTTGAGGCGCAGAAGGCCCACCGTGACATTGTCATGGCCGTTATGGGTGTTTGCTAGACCGATTAACCGTTGTGTGGCGCTACCCACATCAACCTCACCGTTCAATACGGGCACGAGTTCTGACGACCACAGGTGATCAATCAGGTCATTGTCACTAAGCCCATCCGAGCACAGCAGCAGCACACTATCTGCCGCCAGCGGATACAGCTTAACGGTGGGATGTAGATGGCTGGCGTTAGCCATTCCCAATGCCTGCACTAGGGCTCCTGCTCCCGGCTGTTGCAGGGCATCTTGATAGAGTCCTAGCCCCAACCGCATCTCACGGGCCGCCACGTCGTCATCCAGGGTGATTTGCCGACAGCTATGCGATCGCACGCGATAGGCGCGGCTATCGCCCAGGTGGGCGACGTAGAGGCGACCACTGTACACCAGCCCCACCACGATGGTCGTGCCCATGCGGTCCCGATCCTGGCGCTGCTCGGCATCATTGCGGACGGTAATTGCTTGGTTAGCAGCGATGATGGCTTCTTTTAACGCCGCTACCACCTGGCGATGGGCCACCGCCGGCCCGTTGAGCAACGGGTTGAGTCGCTGGCTGACCTCAGCGATCGCCAAATGCGAGGCCACATCGCCCCCTTGGTGTCCCCCGACGCCATCACAGACAACGACCAGAGCCGGCGGGGCTGACCGGCGGCCACCCATCGCTACCTGGCGCACGGCCCCGCTCTCGGGATAGCAGGCATCTTCGTTTCGCTGGCGAGTTGGCCCCTGGTCAGAGGCCGTCGCTAGCTGGACAGTGACGGTTTGCTGGCTAGAAATTGCAGCGATCGCTTGCACCAGCGAATAGACCAAGCCGGCGGCACTGCCCTCATCCGCTATCAAATGATTGGTTAAGCGCGTGAGATAGTCACGAATGGCTGGAGCGGCGGCGGCAATCCACTGCTGCCACTGCTGCCCTAAGTCCACTAAGGTGATGGCAGTGGCTTGTGCTTCCAGGCAGAGCAGGCGGAGGTCTTCGCCCTCGACTCGCAGGTGCTGCCAGTCCAGCAAAGTATGAGCTAACTGCTGATTCACGCAGGGCTGCCACAGCTTCGCGATCTGCCGCAGCCAGGCCAATTGATGCAGAGCGGTGGCTCCCGGCCAACTCTTAGCCAGCGTTGGCAATAGTTGGGGGGTGCGCGCTGCTTCCTGTAGCGGAATTTCTTCGAGCAGCAATAGGGCGCTCTGGCCGTCGGGGTGCAAAACCTGAGTAAACGGTCGAGGAATATTGACCGAAAAAGGCGAGAGGGCAAGATAAGGCACCGCTAGGGGCGGCACACTGGCTAAGGGCGGTGGCGGCAATTGGGGCTGCTGGTCTTGCACTAACGGAAAGTCAATCACCTGATAGCGTCCCGCCAACACTGTGCCAGCGGGCACAGACGCCAATGAGGCTGGCCCCTGGGCCCACAAAAATCGGCGCACTGGCGGCAGTTGCGGACTAGGCATACTTAGCGATCGTACTTATCATCAGCAACTCAGCGACGGCAGCACCGGTCAAAGCTAAGCAATTGTGACACAGTTCCTGCCTGATGGCCTGATTGGCTCAAGCCTCAGTCTGCGTGTCGGCCACCACCTGGGGTAGGCCCATGCTGTAGTTCAGTACGCGACTATTGAGGATGTAGCAGATATCGCCCGCTTGTAGATGCTGTTTGATGAAGTGTTCGAGGTCGGAGCCAATGCGGCGCAAATTATAGTCAGTTAGATCGGCGCCGGAAGAAGCTGCAACGAGCCGCTCAAATTCCTCGTTGACCTGTTTGAGGGCTTCGTCACTCCAGGTGAATTCGTTATCAGGGTCAATGTCAAGGGTTAACACTGACTCACTGGGAACCAGCTCATCATTGACGACTTCGGCGGCATAAATCAAAACGTGGCGAGTGGTCGATTTCAGCATTGCCCTTGTACTCAGTGGATAGTCCGCAAAAACTACTGCCATTGTAAGGGGAGAGCGGTCGACCGTTGGATAGAGATTCGCTGGCCAAACCATAACGGGGACTGGTTTGGCTTGCGGCGATCGCCAGCGATTGACGTCGTGACTGTGGCGCAAATCGAACCGCCAGTGCCTCATGAAGTCCTAACTGACTAAGTTTTGCCAGTCGGGGAACCTCCTGCTCCACAATAGACCTACTGAATCCCCATTTGAATTGGCTATGACTCATTCCCTCGATCGCATTCTTGAGCGGGCTCTCGCCGGAGCCGATCTAACCCCAACCGAGGGGGTACAGCTCCTTCTGCAGCGTGACCCAGTGGCGATCGCGGCGATTCAGAGGGCGGCCGATCAGCGACGCCAACAGCAGGTGGGTGATACCGTCACCTATGTCATCAAC
Source organism: uncultured Halomicronema sp. (assembly GCA_937897665.1). Classification (GTDB taxonomy): domain Bacteria; phylum Cyanobacteriota; class Cyanobacteriia; order Phormidesmidales; family Phormidesmidaceae; genus Halomicronema. Next base: position 3,931 of record CALCPB010000446.1, read on the forward strand.
CGCAACCTTAACTTCACCAACATTTGTGAACAGCACTGTAGTTTTTGTGCCTTTCGCCGTGATGCGGATACCGACGGAGCCTTTTGGCTTGATTGGGAAACGATGCGCGCAAAAGCGGCGGCGGCAGTTGCCTTAGGGGCGACAGAAATTTGTATGCAGGGCGGCTTGAATCCTGCCGCGAAAGTGGCGGGCAGTAGCCTGAAGTATTATCAGCAGCTACTCAGCAATCTCAAAACCGAGTTCCCTCAGCTCCATCTCCATGCTTTTTCGCCCCAAGAGGTGCAGTTCATCGCGCGGGAAGATCGGCTGAGTTACGCCGATGTGATTATCGCCTTGCAAGCAGCGGGGGTCGGGTCATTGCCCGGTACCGCTGCGGAAGTCTTGGATGATCAGGTGCGGCGGGTGCTGTGTCCAGAAAAAATCAACACGGCGACCTGGCTAGAAATTGTCGGATTAGCTCACCAGTTGGGGGTGCCGACCACTAGCACATTGCTGTGCGGCCATATCGAAACGCCAGAGCAGCAAATCACGCATCTAGAACACCTACGGCAACTGCAGCAGCGGGCGATCGCTCAGCAGTTGCCCGCCCGCATTACCGAATTTGTGTTGCTGCCCTTTGTGGGCCAAGACGCCCCGCCCTCTCTGCGTCGCCGTGTTGGTCGAGACCAGCCGGATCTGGCAGCTGCGTTGCAACTGACAGCGGTGGCTCGACTTTATCTGGGCAATTGGATTCCTAATCATCAGCCCAGCTGGGTCAAATTGGGCCTCAACGGTGCGACTACGGCGCTGCGCTGGGGCTGCAACGATCTTGGCGTCACGCTGATGGAAGAACACATCACCACTATGGCTGGCGCCCAGGGCGGCACGGCTATGACAGTCAGCGAGCTGACGGGGGCGATCGCGGCGATCAACCGGCCCGCCCAACAGCGTGATACCGTTTATCGGTCGCTTTCCCCGGTTGAGTCGCCATCGAGTTCAGCGGCTGACGCGTCGTCAGAGACGGTGTCTGTTGGGCGGCCCCCATCAATCGGATAAAGCGCTCCCGCACGGCAGTCTCGCAGCCACAACTTGACTGCCTGCCCCACAAACCCTTCGCTACTTTCTTGGGGCGGGCTAGGGGGGCGATCGGTGGTCGCTGGAGCTACCCGCGAAAAAATTAGCACCAGCCGCCAGCCGTTTTCGACAGGGGTGAGAAACAACCAGTGGTATTGCTCTAGATTGACGACCGTCGTAGCCGTGTACTGCCGCTCTAGGGTGGTGAAGAAAACTTGCTGCACCGTTTCGGCAGAGGTGAGCGGGGAATCGCTGAAGCTTTGAGGCGAAATCTCCAGCGGTTCTAATTCGGCACGCCCAGCCAAGAGCATGGTGCCATAGCCGTTCAGGTCGGCGTCGCTGGGCAAACTCCGAGCCGCTACCCGGTTCGTATAGCTGGGCAAATCCCGCAGCAGACCCGTCACCAGCGTCTCCATATCCTCCGGGCAGGCCATGGGGGGCCGCAGAAAGGGGGCAGTGTCCTCGACCCCTTCGGCGTCAGTCACGGGTTCCAGCACAGGTTCTGGGGGAGCGGCGATCGCGATTAGCGGCACTGTCATCACCGCCCCCAGCAGCCCTCCTATCGCCAGCCCAATTGTGCTTGTGAGCTTGTGGCTAATCACCTGTATTAATGCCTCCTAGCGCGCAACTCAACCGCTAACTGCGACCCTAACCTATCGCGATGGCAGCAATTCGCAACGAAAGATTGCAATTTCTCGCGCTCGAAATCTCATATCCTTAGTATCCTTATCGGAAAATCCTGTTATAGGACGTTGGCACGATAGCCAGATGATCTGCATTCGATCACTGGTGAGGAGTATGGGGGAATGGTCATGGTGCGAAATCGCTCATTATTTGTCTGGCTGTTAGTGGTGGCTTGTTTGGCCCCGCCAGCGATGGCGGGCTCTCGTTCGGCGAGTAGCTGGCTGGCCCAAGCCGATATTGACAATCCGGATGCGGTCGATAATCCTGACGCCCCAGATGATCCTGACGCCCCGTTGGAGGCGACGCCTGAACCTCCCGCCGACACCGTGCCCACTGCCCCGGTTGATGCCCCTGACGCGCCGCTAGAAGCGACGCCTGCACCCGACACCGCTCCGGCGGCCCCAGCCGGGGTT
>CALCPB010000447.1 GCA_937897665.1 uncultured Halomicronema sp.
CTAAATAAGACGTACTGGTTTGCAGGGTTTCCAGCACTAAAAGATCATCGATTTGAAACAGTCCAACCGCGTTTTCTAAGTTTTCGACGACCTGAATAATGATATCGATCAGAATTTTGGAAACCAAGGACACAAAAATCAGCGCGGCTGTACTAAAAACCAACATGAACGCTAAGAACCGATTGCGCACAAAGGTTTTGGCAGCAGACTTCATACCGGTTTGATGTTTTCTTTCTTGATCAACTTGCCAAATTTTGTTCATCGATCGCGTCAACGCCCCAAACACGCCGCTCGCGGTGAAACACAAAATCAAGAAACTGATGATTCCCGCTTCCAAGCTGTTGCGATTGAGCTGGCTTAATGTATTGTCAACAACTGAATAAGCTTCAGGGGGCAGGCTGTTACGAGCAAAGAGCAGAATTTGTTCAGCAGCTCCGCTTTCTGGACCAATGAAAGCACCCACGATACTCAATACAATCAGCACGGTCGGAAACAAGGAAAAGAGAGCGTAGTAGGATAGCGCCGCGCCCATTTCCAAACAGTCATCTCGCTGCCATTTCATGGCTGTTTGAATAATCAGGACTGCCGGTCGAGACCTCAGTAGCTGTACGCCTGGTACCTTATCCAATTTTTTGAACACAAGTACAAAGCGCCTGAAAGGTTTACTGGTTCTGATGATACCCATACTTTTCCACTTTTTCCCGCAGTCAACCCACCGGTGAAGGGATAGTCGCTTTAGAGTATCAGCGATACAACTGGTATTTACCGCTGACAGATCGAATGGATGAACCGATGATTGCTCGCCGGTCTTAACCCACAACCCTCAGCAGCCCATCATGCTGTTGAGGTGATCGCGGTACAGCACCTGACCATCATTATGAAGGCAATGCCCTGACCGCATGGCTAGTACGACAACTTTTGTCTAACTGGATTGATAATGGCAACACTTGTTTACAGAGTGCCAGACAGCGATCGTTCCGACGCCAGAGCCCCGATAACGGGGTGGCAAAGAGTTCACCAACAGGCTCGACTTCGTCTAAACCCACTGCTTCGCTAAACCTGGCATCAAGACACCTCCAGTGACGTAGTTGATCCACCGCTGCCTATTTCAAGCACCTTAGACAGCGTCACCAGTCATATCAAGATGGGCGAAAACGCTAGATGTAGGTTAACTTTAATCAAGATCATCGATCTACAGTTTTGAGTATGCGCTATTAAATTGAGCGGATTCCCATAGGGGTTGGGGTTAAAGCGATGAGCAATCGTCAACGGCTTTCAGCAATTTTGTGTCTCAGTGGTTTACTCGTCCTCGGAGGAGGCCGAGCCTCAGTCATGGCGACACCGATCGCGGCTGAGGCGATCTCTCAAGCTGACGAGACGACCTCTGGCTACACCGTGATTCACGTCAATGCCCAATCAGGACAAGATCAGCAAGGTGACGGCAGTCAACTACGTCCCTACCAGACCATCACCCAAGCCCTCACCAGTGCAGAGGCAAATACGCTCATTTTGTTGTCAGGTGGTGTTTACAGTGCTGACAGCGGTGAAATATTTCCCATTGTTTTGCAACCCCGAGTCACCATTCAGGCATTGGCTGGCCCCAACACGGCCGCAGTCGTCATTCAAGGCAATGGGCAATATTACAGTGCCTCTAGCGGCCTGCGGAATGTGGCGATCCTGGGAGCCGACAATGCCGGGCTGGCAAACGTCACAGTATCAAATCCACATCATGAAGGCACGGGACTTTGGGTTGAGTCCGGCAACCCGATCATTTTGGACAATGCCTTTTTTCAAAACGGTGCCCATGGCATTTACCTCGCGGGTTCCGGTGCGCCAGTGATTCGAGGCAACTATTTTTCAGAAAATGGTCAGGCTGGATTGGTCATTGCTGGCCCCTCATCAGCCCAGGTTCAAGCCAACGTGTTTGAGAATACGGGAGCTGGCATTGTGGTAGCCCCTGAGGCCTCTCCCCAAATCTCAGATAACCGCATCTCGCAAAACTTAGAGGGGTTAGTGATGCACGCTGATGCCCGCCCGAGCCTCAGCAACAATGACATCACTCGCAATCGACGCAACAGCATTTTAGATTACGCGCCTTGGGCGAATATTCCCGTCATCTCAACGCCAGCCGCTTCGCAACCGTCGCCGCCCACAATCGCGAGCGCTGAGGTTTCTACGCCAGCTGACTCAACGGAGCTATCACCAGCAGTAACGCCAACATCGGTAGAGGAAATCGCGCCTTCAGCGACCGGTTCTCCCTCAATTGACCTTATGCCAAATCTGACAGAGCCGCTGCAAGTTTCAGAGCCGGCAGATTTAGCCTCTGTCCCAGAGGCTGCTGGCCTGCCAGGCCCCTCCTCTGAGGCCACCGCCACAGAATCCTCAATTCAAGATGCCCCAGGCGTCTCCACGGATTTATCTCCAGCAGCAGCGCTGCCGTCCCTTGAGGCGAACGACCCGGGAGGAGGGGGCGCCCCAGCGGTGGGGCGGGGGCCGGGGGGGGCAGGGG
>CALCPB010000448.1 GCA_937897665.1 uncultured Halomicronema sp.
CTTCACTCGGGAAGAGCTGCTAGCCGTTAACCCCGATAACACCGACAAGCTGCTGGGCATCTTCGGGGCAGAAGATACCTACAACGACTTCTTTGAAGACGAACTGCGCCGTGACGGCTTCGTGGATGAGAATGGTGACTTGATTTTCTACGGTCAGCCGCCCCTCAATCCGAATCCGCCCACGATCGCGGAGATGCTAGAGGTGGCATTGCCCATTCTGGATGCGGATCCCGCCGGCTTTTTCCTCGTCATGGAAGAAGAAGCCACGGATAACTTTGCCAACGACAATAATGCCGCTGGCACCATCGAAGCGGCAATTCGGGCGGATGAAGCGATCGGCGTCGCCATGGACTTTGTCGACAACACTGACCCCAATACGCTGATCATCACCGCCGCTGACTCCGATGCGGGCGGCTTAGAAGTGGATGATGTGCCGATTGGTGTTGGGACCTTTGGTTTAACTGAACCCGAATCTGACGATACCATCCGCGTACAAGCGGAAACTCAAGCCTTTGGCCCTGGTGCCGATGGGGTGCTGGTGCAGTTGGATGATACTGATGGCAGCAATGATGTGCCGGGTTTCAGCACCGATGTCTTTGAGCCCTTCACCACCGGTGCACCGGATGCCGATGGCGATGTTTTTGACTTTGGCGTCGCTTGGGCTACTCGTTCTGACGTCGCCGGTAGCATCGTCTCTAAGACCTACGGTCTCAACGCAGATCTGCTGCCCGACACGACGGACAATACCGACATCTACCGGGTGATGTACGAGACCCTCTTTGGCATCGCTCCAGAAGTCGCGGCCGAAATTGGTGATTTTGATCTGGAAGTCGGTGATTTTTCGATTGGGTTTGACCCGGCGCGGGTCAGTGATGATGCCAGCGGTTTCTTTGTCGCCGATACCATCACCTTCAACGCCCCGCTGTTTGATGTCGGCAACCCTGGCGTGCTGTCGGCTGAGGGCGATACGCTGCTGTTGGATGAGGCTGACCTGTTGGTCTCGCCCGAGTTGGCAGGTGTTTTGGGCAATGAGGCGCTGATCGGAGCCGACGTCGGCGATGCCCGCATTGATGCCGAGTTATCGGGTGAGAGTGAATTTACCGTTGAGTCGGGCGTCACCAGCGTTGCGCTGGATACCGCGCTGCTAGCATCGGCGGCTGGCCTCACGCTAGTGGGTGCTGACAGTGATGCTGAGCCGGTCAACGAAGACTTCCAGGTGGGCTTTGCCATCGTCGATGAGACCGACTTTACCTTCACGACCGAAGGGGGATTTGCGCCCGTTGGTGGCTCGATTGAGCATTCGGGTTCGGTCTTCTTCGACTTAGCTACCCCCGCGCTCGATTTTGAAGGTGAGGGTCTTACTGCGGGTACCGTCATTACTGACCAGCTCTCCGGCTTGACTGTGACGACTGATGGCCTGGCAGCCATGCTGTTTGACTCGGCCAACCCGACTGGAGGCGATGGTGATTTGGGCAGCGATACCGCTGGCCTGGTCTTGATTTTGTCGGAAGACGGCAACAGCGATAATCCTGATGATAATGCCGGTGGCGGCACCCTGGAGTTCACCTGGGATGAGCTGGTGGCCATTGATAGCGTTGGCTTCCTCGATACAGAGGAACCCGGCTCCATCGATCTCTACGGCGCTGATGGTGTCTCTTTGGGCAGCCTCGACATCGTGATGACCGGCAACGGTCAGGCGGGCTTCGTCGAGATTGACCAAACCGATGTCAGTAAGTTGGTGGTGAACCTCGGCGGCAGCGGCGCGATCACTGAGATCACCTTTGCCTAATGTCGAGATGGCAACAGCTGGCTCCGATGTAGATTTCTACTGAAGAGTCACTGTTGCACCCATCCAGGACTGACACAGTTGACTCTGGCCTTGTCCCCTTAAGTGTGGAGGAGGCCGGAGTCATGGTTTGTCAGATATGGGGGATGAGGGGCTGACATCTCAGCCCTATAATCTTGGTTTTAACGGCCTGAGTGTTGTATTGCCCTGCTCTTTGTAAAAGGGCAATTCAGGGGGCAATGCGGCCGGTGCGTGTGACGGGGATGCCGGTGTTGCACTGTCTTCAGCGCGGGTCATGATTTCTCTTTGGTGGCGATAAATGCTAAGGCATGTATCAGATTTGAGAAAAGTTGAGCCGTTTGAGTTCAAAAGCGCTAGTGTAATCAACAACTATAGAGCTAAATAAATCAAAAATATAAATCAAAAATGTGAATCCAACATTTAAGCCAAAGCCCAGCAATTGCTGGGCTTTTTTTTGCCAAATTTGCGGCATTATGGCTCACTCGAGGGCAACGACATTAAGCCACTGGCGTCCTGCTCTCGCTGGCCAGTACCCGGCGTCATGGCGTTGACTAACGAGCGATCGCGGGGCGCTGAACTGTCTTCAGTGCCGCAGCCAAGCTGCGGACTGCCGCCACCATCGCAAGCTCATTGTCGAGCTTGTTCACCGCAGAGCCGACGCCGATACCCGCTGCACCTGCCGCGATCGCCAGCGGCGCAGTGACCGTTGACAGACCCGACGCACACAACACCGGCACTGATACCACCTGCGAAATTTCCCGCGCTGCAGCTAGGGTAGGAGCGGCTTTTTCAATCAGGCCGAGGGTGCCACTGTGAGTCGGCTGACTGCTCGTGCCACCTTCCGTTTGAATGATGTCAGCCCCTGCTGCCACCAGGGCTTCAGCCAGCTGCACCTGTTCATCTAAGGCCAAAATGTGGGGCACGGTGACCGAAAGCGTGATCGTGGGCAACAGCTGTCGGGTCTCTTGGGTCAGGGCTAACACTTCAGCGGACTCAAACCGTCGCCCTTGGGCATAAAAGGCGTCAAAGTTGCCGATTTCGATCAGGTCAGCCCCGGCTTCAACCGGCGCTAAGAAAGCCGCTGCTTCCACCGCAGACACGCAAATTGGCAAATCAGTCAGCGCTTTTGCCATTTGTACAAGAGCGGCATCGGCAGCAATGTCAATGAAGGTGGCCCCGCCGCGATCGGCGCTGCGCACCACTGCGGCCACGCGATCGCGATCAAAATTCGTCAGACCGCTAATAATTTTTAGCGCTTGGCCTTGGGCAAATGCCGTTTGAAGTTGGGCTTGCATGGTCAAAGAATTCCTGTAATCAGGTTCGTAACTGATTTATTTTGCCACTGTCTTGGCGCTGGCGTTAAACGATGCCAACAAACCTCAAGAAGCTGTCGCCAGGGCTGGGTGC
>CALCPB010000449.1 GCA_937897665.1 uncultured Halomicronema sp.
ACGAGTACATAGATCGATTCACCACTGAATAGGGGGCGGGGGCAAGATGGGTAGTAGGGTGGATGGGGGATGTGAAGGCCGAGATGAGAATTCCGAATCCTTGGAGCTTGGTGGCTCACCCCAACCGATGATTGAGGCAAAAGAACATGGCTGGGTCGATGATTGGGGTGGCCGTTGTGGGTACGGGGTTTGGGCAAAAAATCCATATCCCCGGATTGCAAGCGCACCACCGCACACAGCTGGTCGCGGTTTACCATCGCGATCTGGCTAAGGCCCAGGCGATCGCGACTCAACACCAGATTCCTCACGCCTGCGATACGCTGGCCCAGGTCTTGGCACTGCCAGAGGTCGATGCCGTCAGCATTGCCACGCCGCCCTTTTTGCATTTAGAGATGGCGATCGCCGCGCTGACCGCTGATAAACACATTCTGATCGAAAAGCCCACGGCGCTCTCAGTACAAGAGGCTCAGCAGATTGCCACCTTAGCGCAGCAGCGTCAGCGAGTTGCGATAATGGATTTTGAATTTCGTTTTGTGCCTGCCTGGCAGCAGCTGAAGGCGTTGCTGGCCGCAGGCTATGTAGGCGACTTGCGCTTGGTCAAGGTGGACTGGATGGTGCCGGGACGGGCGAACCCTGATCGCGCTTGGAGTTGGTATGCCCGTCAAGATCAAGGGGGCGGGGCCTTGGGAGCCTTTGCCTCTCACACGTTCGACTATCTGGCCTGGCTGTTTGGCCCCGCGCAGCGGCTGTGCGCCAACCTGACGACAGCCATTCCTCAGCGCCCCGATCCGGTCACTGGTGTCCTGAAGCCGGTGGATGCCGATGACACCTGTACGCTCATGCTAGAGCTGGCCGGGGGCGTGCCGGGGCAGGTCACGATTAGCTCGGTTACGTATGGTGGCCGGGGCCACTGGCTAGAGGTGTATGGCGATCGCGGTACCCTTCTGCTGGGCAGCGATAATCTCAAAGACTACGTCCACGGCTTCAAACTATTTGGGGCCGCTGCCGGAGAGGCCCTGCAAGAATTGCCGATTCCCGCACAGTTGGCGTTTCCCAAAACTTACGACGATGGTCGTTTAGCGCCGTTCATTCGAGTGGTCGATCACTGGGTTAGTAATATCGATCAGGGCATGAATCACGCGCCTTCGATCACTGAGGGGGTATACTCTCAGCTAATGATGGATTTGGCCCATACCGCACACCAGCAGCGAACCTGGGTTGACGTTCCCCAACCCCACCACTAACCGCTATGACCAGACTCTTTTGTTATTGGTCATGATGGTTTGTTCAGAGCTCTCTAAAGAGAAGCTGTGGCTCATTTAAAGTAAGCGCTTTGCTAACCCCATCCCGCCGCTAGGTTTTAAGCATCTTGACGGCAAGCACAAGCAAAACCCGTTAGCTTAATGTAGTGTTGAATGCTTTTCTTTACCTTTCGGGATAACTAACCAAGAGACCCTTCCGCAAGCTACGCTATGGCCTTGCAAAAATTTTCGATGGTGCTTCTGCAAAAGGTTCGCCAGCATGTGCAATCGCAGCTGGTGCTACCGGTTTCAGAGCAGAACCCGGTAGCGGACAGCAGTGAACGCGAGCAGGCGATCGCCGAATTCGAACCGACTTCGCTGGACGCTTTGGGAGATTTGTTTCGCGTCGGCGGGTTCGACGATGAGGATGAATCTGCTCCGAATCCCGAGGGACGCTGGTTTATCAGCACGGCCTATCCCGCAGCAGCCATTTACAAGCTACCGGGTCTGTCGCTCAAACCGAAGGTGCGACTCATCACCTATTTGCAGCGTCAGCCTAAGGGGGGCATGGGAGTCACTTGGGCGTTGCCCGAGCTGATGAGCACTACGGCCGTTCTCGAAGATGCGCTTACTAGCTCCTCAGCAGGCACGATTCCGCCCCATCCGAACGGTGCATTAGGTAACGTCATGGATGGCATTGCGGGCGATCGCACGGCAGGGTCTTATCTGGCCGCGTCTATTCTCTTGCGTGAGCTGAAAGAATTTGGTCGCAGCGGCCTCAACCGTCGTTGGTTCTATCACAAGCTGATTGACACCGCCCCAACCGATAAAAATTGGCAATGGCGAACTAAACAACCCTTGGCCGATATGTCTCCAAAAGTGCAAATTCAGGACAACAACACTGTCTTAGTGGAATTTTTCTCTTATCGGATGGCTCACCCGATCTCGATCTTCCGCCATGTTGATCACTATGTCGCGAAGTCTTACCGCCCTAAGACCCATGACCAAGTGGTGGCGCTGCCCTAGGCTGCAGGTGAGACTTGCTGTGCCAGGGGAGTCAGCCACACTTGCCAGCGAAAAGCAGAGACCTCTCAGAAGATAGATCTCTGCGCCCGAGTCAGGAAAATTTTGCTGTGACGATCGCCGCTCTGATGGCAGTCCAGTGCTTAGCTTTGAGCAAAAAACTGCTGCAGATGCGCTGTCATATGGTCGATGACTGAATCAGTTGAGGGGGCGGCTTGGGCCTCGGTTTCTAAGCGCTGCACTGTAGCGGCATCGAGATTGAGGAGCCCGACTAGTCGCTGATAGGCATCGGCTTCTTCCGCATTAATGAGGGCTTCTTCGGGGGTGCGAGCACTACTGCTAATGACTTCGTAGCCTAGCCGCAGCACAAATTCCCGTTCTTCTTGAGTTTGTAGTTTGGGGACAGACTCTTCGAGAGGAATATTTTGCATCAGGTAGTCGCGTAGCTCTTTTTGCAAAACGGCTTGCTGCTCAGGATCTTGGGCAAACAGGCCACTAAACCGCTGGAGCATCAAATCAACTTCCTCTTGGGCGAGGTTGCCATCGCTCCAAGCCATCGAGGCAACAATACGCATCAGTGCTAACTGACGAGGTGAAATCGAAGGGGGTGGGGGAACCTGGAGCGTCATCGTAAACTCCTACAAATGGCAGCAAAGCATCCTTGATTCAGCTTTTGGGCATCGCCCGACGCACTTGTGACCCAGCTTTGATGCGTCACGCAGAGCGATGATCCGCCCGGCGGAAGCGATTCCAACTGGCTTGGATGGCGTTGATATCGCCTTAGCACAGTGGCCCCACAGTCTTGTCCTAACCGGACTGGCGACTGCTATAAAACTGAAAAAGATGCATTAAAGCCCACGCTATCACGGGTTTCAAGGCCGTCTGCTAGTCTCGTAACTGATCTCTACAGAGGTCGTTACAAATGTCTGCAAACGGGAATGAGATGAGTGCAATTGGCGATCGCCCACTGCGGATTAAACTGGTAGCCGATTCGCTAGCGTCACGCTCCCAACGCTATTCAGCACGCGATCGCGAGTTGTTAAATCGGCTGGGTTCCCAAGCGCCACATCGTCAACATCATTGGCCTGCATCCGCGAATAACCGAGGACGGTCTATCGTTCAATTGATCTAACTCGCTAGAGGCTGCGGTGCAGCAATACTTTCAGCACAGTTCAGGGGACGGCAGGCTCGACCGCTACACAGGCAACGCTGTTTTGAGCATCGCTCTTAGCCTTTGCCAGCTAGCTGACTCAACTGCTTAGTATTCGTGAGTAAAATGGCGTCGTGGGCTTCATCGATTTTGATCCAGCCTTTCTCGATGAGCTTCTCCATGATTTTGCTGGTTTCTTCTTCAGAAATGTCAGCGACATCAGCCAAGTCATGGGGCGGAATATTGAAAATAGCGACTCCGTGGTCGCTTTGCTGACCGTAGGATTCACTTAGGCTAGCGAGGGTGTTGGCCAACTTAACTGCTGGAGGTTGGTTACGCAGCTGAAACCGAAAGTTGGTCTGGCGTAACCGCTGCACCATCAACTGCAGCATGCGGTGGTGTAGCTGGGAGTCTTTAAATAAGGTTTGAATGAAGCGTTGGGCCGAAACGCTGAGTAGCTTGACGGGGGCAAGCGCGACGACATCTGTCGATCGCGGCGACTCGTCTAAGATGGCCATCTCGCCAAAGAAATCGCCAGGCCCTAACACCGCTAGGGTAACGGCGCTATCGCCGGCATGGCGCCGCACCTTGACCCAGCCTGACTCGATAAAATAGACGGCATTGCCCCAGGCATCTTCCATCAAAACCGCTCGGTCAGCCGGGTACTCATGCTCAGTGGAAACAGACAAGAGCCATTCCACTGTTTCAGGATTGGCTACGTCAAAAAGCGGAAAAAGCTCACTAAAGGCTGCTGTCTGCATAGGAATTTCAGAGATGGGGCTAGGAGCAAAAATGAGAGCGGTTGCGGACGCTGTTCAACCTGCGGCAATTGCCGATTAACGGTTGAAAATCTGAACTCATACTACCCACAAACCTTTGTCAATATCCATCATTTCTGTACAAACCAGGCAGAGATAGCGATAGCGCCGACGTTTTAGCTGACGGCGTGAGCTACGGAGAACCCAACCCTAACTCTTGCGATCGCACGGCGACTACGGCCTCTCGCAGGGCCGGCCGATACTCCTCGACGTAGGCTGGCCAGCCAATGATCATCGGTTGGCGGTGAATGAGGCTTTGTGGGTAAACACCGTTGGGGTCAAAGCGAATCGGCTGGCCGTCGAGATCGCAGCAAACGAGCCCGGCGGCTTCTGCTAGGGCTAACGGCCCGGTAGTGTCCCACAGCTTGACGCGGCCATTGAGATAGACGTAGAGGCCCGCCTGCCCCTTGATGACCTCTAAAACTTTGAGGCCAAAACTCCCCAGAGAGTTAAAAACGAGGTGAGGTAAACGTTGAGCGATCGCGGCTCCAAAGTGGCGCTGGTCGCGATCACCCAGCAGCAGAGTGGTGTTCCCGCCCAGTGCTTGTGGCTGCGGCTCTAGCGGCACGGTTTGCCCCTGGCCATCTTGTTGAAACAGCCCCCACTGATGTCCGCCCCAATACAGCCGATGTTGAGCAGGGGCATAAACCCACCCAGCGCGGGGGTGATGGTCAGCCAAGAGGCACACCATCACGCAATAATGCTGACCGTGGTTGATGAAATCTTCGGTGCCATCAATCGGGCCGATAAACCAGGTGCGATCGCAGCCACTCAGAAAGGCGGCTGCCGAGGCCTGATTTTCTTCGGTCACCACACCGTCGGTCGGAAACTGGGTGGCAAAGAGGTTAGCAAAAAAGCGATCTAACGCCTGATCTACGGTCGTTACATAGTCTTCACAGCCTTTTTCAAACACCTCAAACGTTTCGGCGGCGGCTTGGCGAGCCTGCTGGCCCCCTTGTAAAACAGCTTGCAAAATTACGGCGTTTTCTTCTGCAGTGAGAATGGGCATGGCAGTCGTCAGATCACAGTTGGAGCCGAATAGTGACAGTGTCCCACGCTGCGGCCCTCGGTTGGCGGCAATTCGCCCAGGGGCCGAGCCGGAGCTGGCAGCCTGCCAACTGATTCGGGGCGACAGCCCCAGTAGACGGAAATATTTCTTAAACTAAATGGTAACTGTGACTTTCCAGGGTGCTGATTGCCCTGACTCTCAACTATGACGTCTGCTCCTGCCCGCGATCGCGCCGCTGCCACCCCCGACCAAGCTTGGCAAATTGAGCTGCTCTACGACGGTGATTGCCCGCTTTGTGTCCGAGAAGTCAACTTTTTGCAGAAAAAAGACGCTGGGCGGTGGCTGGTCAAGTTTGTCGATATTGCCGACGATGCCTATCAGCCCGCTGACCACGGCGGCATCGATTTTGAGACCGCGATGGGGCGCATTCATGCAGTTTTGCCCGATGGTACTGCGATCAAAAACGTCGAAGTTTTTCGGCGAATTTACAGCTTGCTGGGCATTGGCTGGATGTATGCGCCGACCCGCTGGCCAGTCGTTGGGCCACTGGTTGACTGGCTTTATGATATCTGGGCTGATTGGCGGCTCCAGGTGACCGGTCGCGCTGATCTGCAAACGCTGGTGGCTGAGCGTCAGGCTCGCTTAGCGGCCTGTAGCAGTGAAGAGCGCTGTCGGCTTTAGGGACGGTTCTGGGTTAGGGAGCTTGGAATATCTTCGGCGATCGCGCCGAACGTATGGTGAGATGAGCCGTGAGTTCTTGCTAGAGTTGAAGCCCGGTAGGAAATCTGGACTAAAGGGTGAGACAATGCGACCGGTTGGTGAATGACCCAGTTCTTAGTGCCGTTAAATGGGCTGTTGTTGGGACGCCATGTATTGACCCTGCATTTTGGTGAGCGTTGAGACTGCGACTCCGGCCCCCAGGTCGCTTGCTTGCAAACGCCCGAGCGACTATTTGACGCGACCTCCGTGCTAGGCCATTAACTAAAGAGATGGTGCAGCAGTCAGCGATAAGCTGCTGCAA
>CALCPB010000450.1 GCA_937897665.1 uncultured Halomicronema sp.
ATGGCAAAATCCTACAATGGTACGCACCAAAAGATAAATTAGATAAGAAAGCCTCCGAAATCAGGGAAGCTGTGAGTACGGCACTGTCAACTTAACTTGCTATTTTTGAAATTGGGCACTAAATTTCCGTTAGCCGTCTTCGACGGCGGCTCTAGGCGACTGAGAATAGCCGCTTCAATTTTTGCCCATCGCTCAAGCGTTGACGCGGTGAACTAATGCAGATTTGCTCTAAAAATAGAGTTCCAAGATCCCCGGTTTCTTCGTGATGACTCCTCAGTAGCCCATGCTCCGACAGAAACCGGGGATCTGACGACCCATTTTTATCCTTTGGGGGTGTCGCCGCCGCGTCATGGACGATTGGTATTAATCGCTCAGGCTACAGGACTGCGATCATCGATTGGTCACTCAAGCGATTGAACCCATTTCGCCAGTTTGTCTAAACTCCATAATTGAGGATGGCTCCTCGATTAGCCAGGAGGCACTACTGGGTTAGAGACTGGGGCATCCGGCTCGACATAGGCATCCGGCTCTGAAGTAGGTGCGGGGGCCGCTTCGTCCGCCCCAGGCGCTGCAGGAGTGGGTGTCGCTGGTGCAGACTGATCAATGCCCACTGGACTGATGGGCTGACTCATTTCTTCGTGGAGCCGCCCAGACACGCGGCGAATCAGCTCCGCTGCGCGACCATCATTGAAGGGGCGATCGACCAAAATGCTAATGAGATAACGTCTGCCGTTGACCAGATCAACCAGTGCTACATCGCCCAAGGCTTCACCAATGTCACCGGTTTTGTTGTAGACCAGCGCTGTCTGGTCATTCAGGCCCTCGGGAATCAGATCCCGACTCACGGTGCGCTGCATGATGGCAAATAAGCGATCGCGTGATCGGCGACTGAGCAACTGCTCTTGTTCGACGAGGGCCATCATTCTTACCAAATCGGCCGAACTGGTGGTGTTCGTGCCATCTAAGTCAGGCAGCATATTACGTAGTGTGGTCGCCTCTAGCCCCCAATCTTGAAACTGTTGATTTAGGGCATCAATCCCGCCCAACTGCGCAATGATGAGGTTGGTGGCGGTGTTGTCGCTAGTCACAATCATCTCAGTCGCCACCTCTAAGGCCGTATACTGAGTGCCAATTTCGGCAGTTTGCATATCACCTGAGCCGCTGGCCACCATGTCTTCACGGAGCGTCACGGTTTGGTCGAGGCGCACGGTGCCCGCATCCACAGCGGCTAAAAAGGCCACTAAAATCGGTACCTTAATTGTGCTAGCGGCAGCGACGGCTTCGGTGCCGTTCAGGTCAATGTAGTTACCTGTCTGCAAATCATAGAAAAAGACAGACTGGCTCAAATTGGGGGTCATCGCCTCTAGTTCTACTAGGTCGGTCTCTACGGCGACGAGTTCCGTGGCGAGCGGTAAAGGTTGATCTAGTTCAACGTCCCGTTGACCCGGCGCGGCTGTTGTCGACACCTCCGTCGGGGTGTTACCGGCCTGGTTGGCATTGCGATTGGGGTTGAGAGAGGTCAGTACCGTGCCCGCAATGGCGGCCATGCCCGTGCCCAAAATCAGCAGTCGAATCCCGTACAAAACCGGTCGGGGGGCTTTACGCTGCGGGCGGCGAGGTTTGCTGCGGCGAGTTGCGGCTTGATCGGTCGTAACATCACTTGGCGTTGACCACACCGGTTGACGACGTAGGGGCGTGACATTATTGGTCGGGCGCTGCGGCAGGCGCTTACGGGTGCGCTTAGCGACCGATGAGGCGGGGCGTTGAGGCGGCTGGCTAGGCGATCGCCCAGGCTGCAATAAGTCTGGCGCATTACTCACTACCGCTGATGGCGTCTGGGGCGCTGGCCCCGTTAACGAAGGCGATGGTGGGCTAGGTGCAGGGCGGCGGGTTGATGCTGGTGGCGTGGGAGCCTGAGGCGATCGCCGCCGAGGGGATGATGGTGTGGTGGTTGACTGAGTCGGCGGGGTCACTTTTCTGTTAGGGGCGGCAGCTTGCACCCACTGCCGCCAGCGGCTGCGAGCCTGACGCTGGCGGCGAGACGAACTGGAGGATGAAGGGGAAGTCGATTCCTGAGCCGATCGCGGTGGCGAGGCCACGGTTTTGCCATTGCTACTGCCCGATTGGGTCGGCGGCTCATAGCGACGAAAAGGTGAGTGACCGTTGCTTGCGTGATTGTTGTCTGCCATTTATTGTGTCCTCTCACCTGAGCCCTGCGAAGTGTCTTGAGGGGGCGAATCACCTGTCTCTAAAGGGATTCGTGCGCTGGCTTGGGTCACGGCCCAGTCCATCTGTCTCAAAATCCCCCTAAGCATAGCCAACTCTTGCGGAGTCGGCGCAGCTCGCAAAAAGAAACGCCGAAATTTTTCCATTCGACTCTCTGCAGTATGGGGATAAAGATAGCCAATTTTTAGTAAAACCGACTCTAAATGTTGATTAAATCCTTCTAGCTGGTCTAAGGAGACCCGCTCTGGGGATTCTGCAGGTGCCAAGACAACAGCCGGTGTCTGGCGAGGGACGGTCGCCCGCGCCAGTTCGTAACAGCAGACGGCGATCGCCTGCGCCAGATTGAGGGAGTCGTAGGCCAAATCGCTGGGAATGCGCACAAACCGCTGGGCATAATTCAACTCTTCGTTGCTGAGACCCCGATCTTCTGGGCCAAAAATCAGTGCTGTGGGCGTGTCTTCGCCGTTGCCGTTAAGCAGCCAAGGCAGGGCCACCTCGGGCAGTTCCATCGCTGTATTCAAGGCGCGATCGCGGGCAGTCGTGGCGATCGCGCGATCGCAGCCGATCAGGGCGGCGGGCAGCGTTGCCACCGTTTTAGCCTGCTCTAAAACATGTGCCGCGTGCACGGCCATTCGCCGCGCCTCCTCTCCAAGCGGATCGCAGTGGGGTGCCACCAACACCAGTTGCGACAGGCCCATATTGGCCATAACCCGCGCTGCCGAGCCGACATTTAAGGCTCCGGCGGGTTCGACCAAAACAACGCGGATATGTTGGAGGGCAAGACGCACCATGGCATAGGTCCATTAACGGCTAGCAAAAACTGCTTGCAGCCTCCCAGTCTAAACAAGCCTGGTTCATCTAACCGATATTTACCGTGTTCTAGGTGAAGTTGACCGGCAGGGTACGCAAGGCCATGAATCGGTTAGCAATAGCCGATTTGTCATGTTACGGCAGGTCGAATCGTTGGCGCACCCGTCACTACGGCAGTTGAAGCGATTACTCAGTTTTCCCTATGGGCTGTAGTGGCCAGTCACTCTGCTTCGGTTGAACTGTGAACTTCGAAGGACAGATCATCCACGGTGACCACATCGCCCGCAAACAGCTTTCGGCCTCGCCGCAGTTCCATCTCACCGTTTACCTCAACTTCTCCGTTGTGAATCAGCATTTTGGCTTCGCCCCCTGATTGGGCGATTTGCTGCCACTTTAGGAACTGATCGAGTTTGATGAATGGCTCTTCTGATGACGCTTTGATGCCCATACTGCCGATGATGAAACGGATCGTTTTTTAGTGTAAAACGTTTGCCGGTACTCGCGATCACCCTTTCAAACACAGCCTCAATGGGATAATCGATGGCCTGGGCGCGATCGCTCAAAGTGGCTCGAATGCGATGAGCCGTCTTTTTGGCGCTCTGGCTGCGTCAGTGTTCGTCGAGGTATTCGTGTAGATACAATGTGATTAGTTTCCGTAGGATTTGACGATGGTGCAATCTATCCTTAAGATGCCATCCACCGCAACGCTGACTCCCGATCAGTTTTATGACTTGTGTCGGGCCAATCATGATTGGATATTAGAGCGCACGGCAAACGGAGATTTGGTGGTTATGGCTCCCACGGGTGGCGAAACTGGATTCCGCAAAGCCAATCTACTCATTCGCTTAGGCATTTGGAACGAGCAAGCAAAATTGGGGGTTGTATTTGACTCTTCTACCGGGTTTCATTTACCTAACGGTAGCGATCGCTCTCCCGATGTGGCTTGGATCAAACAAGCCCGGTGGGAAGCACTCACACCTCAGCAACGGGAGAAGTTTCCCCCTTTAGCACCTGATTTTGTTGTTGAGTTGATGTCTCCCACCGATAATCTCGCCGAAGCCCAAGCGAAAATGCAGGAATATCGTGATAACGGCGTGCAGTTGGGTTGGTTGTTTAACCGTAAGGCAAAGCAGGTTGAGATTTATCGCCTGGGACAAGACAAAGAGGTTTTGTTTCTGCCTAAACAGCTAAATGGAGAACCAACGCTGCCCGGTTTTGTAATTGAGCTCGATCGCTTTTGGTAGAGTCGATTACTGCCGTTGTCTCATCGCGATCTCGGATGCGATGGGGCGGCGACTCGTGTGGAATCAACTTCACCACCAATAACGGATTGGTAAATTATTTTTTGGTTTGAACAGCTTTATCCATCAGTCTTGTAGAAGTTGGAAACTGATCTGGTAGCGGTAAAACTCAATGTTTTGAGCAACTTTTAGAGCACGGCGAATGCGGAGATCATCTTCTAGCGCAATGATCGCACCTTTGACAGTTTGGTTCTCTTCAGCAAGTTCTTCGAGCACATAGCCCATGTAACGCTGAATTTGTCCTACAACGGCATCACTGGCGCGGCCTTTCTTTAGTTCGACGACGAGCAGCTCAGTTTTGTCTTTACTGATGGCAAGAATGTCGATAGGACCCGTGTCGGAAGGATACTGCTGTCCGACAATCTCGCCCTCTTCCTGATAGATTTCATATCTTTGGCCCAAGCTTGTTTGTGGCCAGTTGTGTACCAGGAAGTCTTCAAGATGTTTTTCGAGGGCAAAAACTGTGGGATCTTCGATCGTAGGGTCGGTGGCTATGATCGCTCGCTGCACAGAAGGGCCGATTAAGTTTTCGATTTCCGCAGCGTATTTGGTCAGGTTGCTAACGGTACCGACGCTGCCGGTAGCATTGCGCAGCGTTTGGCTCATTTCGGACCGATCAATTAGGTCAGGAGACCACTCAACTGGACGGCGGTGGGGTAAAATCTCGCCAAGACAAAAGTGATAATCGCCTTTGATTTCTCCAACCAAGTAACTGCCATTCCCATCAGGGCTCAAAACAATGTCACCTGCTTGAATGCCTTTGGCAACCGTATGCATGGCACCGCAAGCGAGACCAGCAGCAATTTTTGATTTGCCGGGGTTGCTATCAAGGAAGATAGGGATGAATTCTTTGTTAAAGTCTTGCCATTTTTCTGGCAGTCGATTAGTCAGGTCGAGATCGAGAAGGAAGTCAACGCCGATGAACTGCTCAGTCTGACATTTTTGGGCAAACATGCTCTTCACGCCTAGACGAACTTGATAGTAGCTCTTTTGGCTCACTGCTCTAATATTTTTACGCTTTGACGAGTCAAGTATGCCCAGCCATGACTGTTGTGGCATATTTGGTGTCTTTAGCTAAATCTTTTCAAAGATTTAGCATTTGCTAAGGATTTATTCTGCACTAGTAGTTTCAGCCCGGAGTGTAACGATCACGCATTCTCATTCATTCAGCGCGTGCGCTTGAGGACAGACGGATGCGGGTATTTTTGCTGGGCGACAAGCCGTTGGTTTTCCCAGGAGGCGATCTCTGTTTACTTTTAGAGAGTCTCAAGTTCCATTGTATTCACCTTCCTGGTAAGGCGACTTTACGGGTCAAAATTAGTGTCTATACCTTCCTGCCCGCATTGGGTTCGGCAATATTTTCTAAGTCAACTAGATTCCAGGGCAGGCCTTTGTTACGGTAGATGCGTTTTTGTTTCAGCGGGTAGTCGCCGACATCGTGGACGAGTCTTTGGCCCACCACAATGCACCGCAGCACATCTTCACCAATATTTTTGAGTTGATGGGCTTCGCCACCGGCCCGATAACCAATGAAATCGCCTGATTTCACATGATGTTTAGTTTCGCCAATGGTGGCCTCGGCTTCACCTGCCAAAATATAGACACATTCATCTTCGTGATAATGCTTGTGGAATTCCGTTGACTCGTGACCAGGCTCAATTTCAATGATGTGGAATCCCAGCCCGGTTAATCCGGTTAAGTCGCCCAGTGATTTGTTGATGCGCTTGGCATTGTCATTGAGAAAGTGTGTCTTGGCGACACCCTCATAGGCAGCGATTTCTTCCTGCGTCACGATGTATTTATCCACCCGTTTCTCCCCTTTGACTGTTTAACCAATGCTCCTGGAATGGTTGCTTTTAGCGTGTTTTCCATGCAACGCTCAAATCAGAATGATGACTGTTCGCCCCCTTCTGGG
>CALCPB010000451.1 GCA_937897665.1 uncultured Halomicronema sp.
ATACACCGCAAAGCCCAGTACACTAAGGCCAGCAACTCCCAGCAGAATGCAGAAAATCAAGCCGTGGTCTTGGCTACGGAGGCCCGGTCGCACGGCGCGATCGACCAGCAGAAAAACGATAACGCCCCCAGTCATGATCACGCCAAACCCAATCAGCCCCCAAATGTTGAGACGGCGCTGACTCAGTTCAAAGTGGTCTAACAACACAAAAGCCGATTGGTTAATCTCTTCCCCTTGAATCACAATCGGTTCGTCGGCGCGCACGGAGACTCTGACTTCTGCCACCTGTTCGGCGGCGGCTTCGGCTTTTTCCCGAGTTTTCTCCGCATCTTTGATCAGGTTGGGCTCTAGCACGGCGACGAGTAGATTTTGCGCTAGCTCCTGCGCACTCTTCGGAATGCTGGTGTTGAGCTGATTGGCGGCGGCGATCGCTAACAGCTCAATGGGGACGCCCTCAGCAATACCCTGCAGCAGCATTTGATCGAGCGTTTGGCGAATTTGCTGCTGCACCGTGGCCCATTCTTCATCTTCGAGGCGTAACAACGCCGGATCATTGGGCACCCCCCGCTCCGCTTGCGCTAGCCGTTCAAGGTCAGTTGCCGCATTCTGAAAATCGGCTCGGGCCGTTTCGATCACGATTTGCAGCGCTTGCAGATCCATCGCCGATTGGAGTTGCTGATAGCGCACGAGGCCGCGGGCGGTCTGCTGCTGCCGTGCATCCAAGGTCTGATAATCATCCCGTTGGGTCAGCAGCGTCGTGAGATTTGCTCGGGCGTTATTAGTGTCGAGGGCGTCGGTTGCCACGGCGGTCACAATTGACCACACCGGATCCCAATCGGCGGCTGGCGACTCACGAATGTAGGTTTGCGTCGAAGTCGATAGCTGCCGACCGTCAAATAACGGAAATTGTCCTGCCTGCTCTCGCACAATCTCCGCCTGATTGAAGAGACTGTCGAGCGAGTTTGTAATGCGTTCATTGACGGCCGGATCCGGTACGAGGACTGGCACTGCCCCGTTACGAGCTGCTGAACGCTGCTCCTCAGTCGTCTGTTGATCGACCACTGAGGCGTCGTCAGGAGCAAGCACCGTTTTGGGGGAAAGAGTGCCCACCTGCAATTCTGGCTGGCGATAATAGCGCTGCCCCATCGCGGCAGTCAGAGTGAGCACGGCCAAGGTAAAGGCGATCGTCGGACGCACACAGGGACGTTTCGTCAAGTCCAGCAAACAGCGATTCCGCTTGGCTTGCGGTGGCAAAGACGGTAGGGGATCAAAAATATCGGGGTTGCGACGCCGGTGCCAAGCGCGTAGGGGCTGGGGTAACCCTGGCTGCACTGACTTGAGCCCAGCCGGTTTGAGCAGGTTGCCAGAATTGAGGGACGTCTCCTGACGTTCCGGCGGTTGCTGTAGCCGGTCAATTTGCTGAATCCATCGCCAAATCTTTTTCATGGCCATCGGAATAGGGGGTGACCTAACGATTGACAAGGAGCGTTGGTGCCAGCCCCTTGCCTAAACAGCAGTCTATTGTCATCAAACTGTCTACACGCAGTATCAAACCATCTCGGCCATACTGGAAGTCGCTTAAAGATGCCCCACTCAGCCAGAAATCAAACACAGACGCCACCTCGCGTTGGGCTACAGTCAACCAAACGGTATCCCAATATCAGTATCTTTACGGTATCGTCTGAGCTGACTTCGGGGCCGCCGGTTACAAATTTAGTCACAGGTATCAGTATTGGTTTCCAGAAAGGAGACCGTTCAGTCATTATAGACGTCCTCAAATTGAGCGATCAGGGTTTCCTCACCCCCTCATGTGAGTACCGGCTGAACGGCGATGGTTGGGGGCTCTGACCCCTCAGTAACATGGCTCCCCGACCATCGCTGCCACAGTCCTTGAGCTAGGGTGTGGAGGTTCGCTGCATCGGCGATCTGCCAACGTTGTAATAACCAACCTCGTAAGCTTGGAGGGGGCGTTGCTAGCAGTTGCCGCAGCGCGATTGGGAGGCTGTTTTCGCCTCCCCAAGCGGCACTCAAAATCCCCGTTAACACCGGCAGCCCTACGGCTGGTGACGCGGTATACAGGCTCTGCCCCACTGCCAGCTCAAAATCGCTGGGGGCTGTCAGCACGTGTTGGCAGCCAATTATCAAAGTTTGGGATAAGGGGTCAAGCTCAGCCCCAGCAGTGTCCCTCACCGTACGAATGAGCGCTGTCAAAGCCAGAACATCGTGATTAAGCGCGGCCACCAAGCTGTGGTCAAAGACTGTCAAGACAGTTTCTCTCAGCGTTGACGACGATGGCTGGCTGAGGGCGTCTGGGGGATGGCGTTGGTCTAATTGCCATAGCCGCATCGGCAAAGTGGCTAACAGACTGGTCACTCCAAGCGGCTCAGACAGTTGGGGTGACCTCGGCCCCGTCAACTCTGGCGCACCAGACTGAGGTTGTTCCGCATGACCTGATTGCAGCTGAGTCACGATGTGATGACACCAGCGATCGCTCTCCACATGGCCGGGCCATCGGGTCAGGCCGGGTTGCACCGATGGCAGTTCTGCCCTCGATCGTCACCAAGGCATTTTCCCGTGACTCACCGCATCGGCAATCAACAAGCCCATAAAAATTGCCTGAAATTGGCTGTTTCGGAAAGAAACCATAGAAAACATCTTGCGGTCTGAGACTCCACGGTACCCTATAGGGAATTTGCCGGTATATTTGCTCGAAGAATGCGCAAGTATATTCCCTGACTCGGCTGCTCAGCGGCCGATTGACCGGCGACAACTGCTCACTACTGCACGCCTTGACCACTCTCATCAGGATCTTGAAACCCATGACTCGGCTTTTCATCTCCCCCCGGTTGCCACAACGATGTTTGAGCCCGGTTTTTCTATTGGGCTTGATCGTGACGCCCCTCAGCATTGCGGCTATGGGCTCCGCCTCAGGGGCGATTGCGGCCCCAGCGATCCACATTGCCCAAGCCACGACGCGCCCCACGTTGCGCATGGGCAGCACCGGCAGTGCGGTTTCAGAAATTCAAGCCATGCTGGCGCTACTGGGGTATTTCGACGACCCCGTAGACGGTCAATATCAGACCTCAACTGAGGCGGCGATCCAAGCCTTTCAAACCGATGTGGGGCTCGATAGTGACGGCATTGTCGGCCCTGCCACTTGGGAAGCCCTTTTGCCCAGTCCTTCCACTGAGTTCACCCCGCCTGATGTCCCGGCAACGGCTACTGGTGATGCTGATGGCGCAACCGATACTCCTGATGCTCCGGAGGCTTTACCGACCCTCAGAATTGGCATGACGGGGCCTGCAGTTTCCCGCGTACAAGAAACGTTAGACAGCCGGGGTTTTTACGAAGGCGCCATTGATGGCATTTTTGGCCCGGCCACAGAAGCCGCGGTTCAAGATTTTCAAGCTAGCGTCGAGTTAGTGGCTGATGGTGTGGTTGGTCCCGCTACCTGGCAAGCGCTGTTGCAATAGGCAATAGCGAGCGTTCGCATGAGATCGCGGCATGGTTGAAAACTGGGCATCTGAACCTCCCTGCGTTGCCAGACACCGATCGCGGCGGGTTGCAGCAGGCAGCGAATCAGGTCGGAGTTATCCTGCGACGCCTCTGACGCGAGAGAAAATCCATGCATCCGCTAGGCTGCAAGATTGTGGCTGTACGCTGAATCACAGTCGTCATTTCTCCGCTGATGCGGATGTCTGTCAGGAACCGCCCAAGATGCTGGCTCAGCAACGAAAGGCATGTTCTGAGTGCCATGTTGCCTTCCCCAACTGCGAGCGGCTGCGTGCGGCATCCGCGATCGTTGCCCCAATCAATTTATTTCTATGATCCAAGACTGGCATTATCCTTTTCCTACACTGCATGCAGGCCAATTGCTCAAGCGCTACAAGCGGTTTTTCGCTGATATTGAGCTTGAGTCTGGCGAAATCATTACGGCTCACTGCCCCAACACCGGCCCCATGACCGGCGTTTGTCATATCGGCGGCCAAGTCATGGTGTCTCACAATCCCAGCCCTAAGCGCAAGCTGGCGTACACCTGGGAACTCTCTGCAGTGAATGACACTGTGTCTACCTGGGCGGGAGCCAACACCGCTTTGCCCAACCGCGTCATCAAGTCAGTGCTCGAACATCGTCTCTTGCCGCAGTTAGGCCCCTATGACGAGATTCGTTCGGAGGTCAAGTATGGTGTTGACGGCAAAAGTCGCATCGATTTTTTGCTCACAGGAACGGGCGATCGCCCGATTTATATTGAAGTCAAAAACACGACTTGGGCCCAAGGGACGCTGGCCCTGTTTCCCGATACGGTCACCACCCGCGGTCAAAAGCATTTGAGGGAACTGACCCAGCTGCTGCCTGCCGCCCGAGCGGTGATGTTGTATTTCATCAATCGCGGTGATTGCACCGCCTTTGCCCCCGGCGATGAAAAAGACTCTACCTATGGGGAGCTGCTGCGCACGGCGAGCGCGGCAGGCGGCGAAGTCTTGCCCTGTCGCTTTGAGGTGACGCCTCCAGCCATCCGCTATCTGGGCCTTGCTGACCTCTCGATTTGAGCGGCAGCGGCTAGACCAATCCGAGTCTGGGCACCAAATGGGCAGCAATAAAGAGGAGGCGACCTAGAAAATGAGGGGATTTAGTGACAAAACGTTACAAACCTTGAAACTTATTGCCTCAAATTTAAAAAAATCAGTCTTCCGTGCCCGCTTATTCTTTTTCCACAATGACTCTGATGGTTTTCCCCAGCAGGGTCTAGTTTTCCACAGGTTTTCCACAGATCAATCGCGCTAGGCGCTCGATCTTCATCCGCGACCCTAATTCGATTTCCACAGCCTAGATGAGCCAAGATCACAGCGAAGATCAAGCAAAAAATACGAAAAATTACTTACAAGTCGCTTGACATGGTAAACCTTAAGAAAATATAAAGCGCAAGTAATACAAACGTTGCGTTGACAGGTCATACCCCCTTCAGCGCACAATGTAGCGACTGGTTGAGGTGAGCCGCTTTTGTGCCTGGGGCCAATCGTTAAGGTATTAATGATTGAGGCCATCGCAGGAAATCTATTTTCGATTCATCCCCAACTGGCTTGACCCTAGCTCAGGGTTAAAAACTTTTTTTGTGAATTCAATAGGTGCAGGGTGTGAGTCCGTGACAAAGTTCATTTTGTCACGCCAATTTTTAGTCGCAAAAAATAGCTTGATTTATACAAACGTTAACTATCAACTGGGAGTTTGAACATGCACCGCCGGATCAGCATTCTTTCTGAAATCCCTGAAGAACTGCACAATTCCCTCGCTGACTTTTTAGAAGGTCATCCGACTTGGGACCAAGATCGCGTGTTTTCAGCAGCTGTTTCGTTATTTCTTTTGCAGAATGGGCGGAAGGACAGCGTCACTTCTCGTATTTACTTAGATACGTTATTTGATGTCGCGGCTTAAGTCGTAGAATGACGCCTGCTCTGGCATGATGGTGGCGATCGCGCCAGAGCAGGTGACAGAAAACTTGAATCGAAAAATTCACTTGCTCAATCGGGATTGCGCTCGCTCAACCGCCTGGTGCTGCTCTCAGCAACGGCAGGCATTCAACAGGATGGGGGCAATGCTAGTTAAATCAGTCGCTGTCGCAAAATTGATAGCTTGGGGGCCGATCGCAATGAGTGGTACCGGGTTAAATGTATGGCGTTTCGTCGATAAATCTTCAATGTTGCCGTGATCGCTGGTGATGATCAGGGTCACATTCGCGGCTAGATTTTCCACAAGGTTTTCCACAAAGCGATCAATCCGCTGCAGCACTGAGATCGCTGCTGGCCAGTCTTGCTGATGACCGACATAATCCGGTGAAAAGCATTCAAACAGAGTGAATGTATAGCGACGCCCCAGCTGCGCCAATCGCTTTCCCGCTTCCTGCGGTGTAATCGGGGGAGCTGCAATGCCCCGAAAGCGGGCATGCTCGGCGGTAATGTCCCAGAAGATGGCTTCCCCCTGCTCATATTCACTTTGCATCCGAAAGGGCAAACCTGCAGTGAGATTGAGCAGCGTACCGACGGCGTAACGAATGCGCCGCTGGGCGATCGCCTCAAAATAAGCGGGTGAATACAGATTGGCGAGGGTCGCGGTGCCGCCACGGGCCATCACTTGCTTGAATAAGCCGTGGGCAGCAATCAGCTGCCGCAGCGACCCATTGGCAAACACGGTTTGATGTTGACCGCGAAACTGGGCGGCATTTTGTCCGGTGTAGAGGGTGGTTTGGCCGGTGGCGCTCTGCGGCAGGCCCGGCACGCCCAAGCAGGCGTCAATGGGCTGCGCGACCAGCTGTGGCTGCGTGACGTTGAGCCCCGTGATCAGTGCAGTGCCCAGCAGGCTGGCGAGAAATGGGGTATGGGCCGCTGCGGCCAGCGGATTGGCCGGCTGATTTGAGCCCAGACCGACCCCATCAAGAAAAATCAGAATAAAGTGGGAGCGATCGCCAGTCATCGGTTCAACCTATTGCGGCAGTCATCGACCTCAGAATCAGAGCGCAGGTGAAACTCAGCCCTTTGGGGCAGAGCAGCTGAGCTTGAATCTGCCAAAGTCGAATTCATGCCAGTTTGATCGGGGCGCGAATGGCCAGCGATCACGTTCAGCAGATACAACTTTTCTGAACCCAAACAAAGCCTTAGCACGTTCGCTGTAGCACGGCTATTAGCTGGCAAGGCCTCACCGATCTGCTGCGCTGAATTGCCACGGCTGCTGCCTCCACCCTAATCTTCGTTTTGCTGATGATGTATCCACTTGAGGTAGATTAGCCTCCACCAGCTCTACGGTTTCTCTAACCAGCGCTTCAAGCTGATTGACCGCTACTGAAGGCTCCTGACGAAACAGCCTTTCTAGACGAACGGCAAGATGCTCCGGCGCAATCTCCATTTGTTCAATAAACCTGTTCATCCGCTTGAACTGAAATGTTGAATAATACAAGCGGTTCAACCCAGACAGTACGCCGAGAAGATTTTGAGCTGACTCAACCAAGATTTGATAGTACCAAAGCGTTGTATCTCGCTTGGCGAACTTTTCCTGCATTCCCCAAATTGCGAAGAACTTGAGATAATGCTCAACCATCTTCTGGGCGAGTTCGTCGGGATAATTCGCTACTGTGGCTTGCCATCGCTGAATGAGTGCCTCACCGTATAGTGGAATGCCCACCAGCGTGCCGGACAACGCTTTTACTAACGGGGATTGAATATCGTGTCCTCCCAAAATGTTTGAGATATCTTTCTCCCATTGGGCGATCGTCACATGACCAAACTGACACTCGACACCGTTCACAAGGTAACTCTCCGCAAATCCCCCCTCCTGGCGATCGCCCAAAACCCAGAGCCGTTCTGAACCTTGATTCTGTTGACGCGCAAGCTGTAATTCTTCGTCGGAAGGTAATTCGTCGTAATAGATGCTCATGTCACAATCGGAGTATTCATCACACAGCCCTTCTGCAACCGAGCCTGCAACCATTGCTGCTTTAGTTTTGGGATTAGCAATGTAAGCTTTGACATTGCGTTTTGCTAGCTTCAATAAATATTGAGTTCTATCGTTCATGGATTGTCGTGCTTTGGATGAGGCGGTATATCCATGATGCAACACTGAAT
>CALCPB010000452.1 GCA_937897665.1 uncultured Halomicronema sp.
GGCCTCTTGGCCATTCGCTGGTCAGACAACAGGCTCCGCCCCCCAGTGCTCTCCACCACCACGCCCTCGCTGCCATCGGGAGAACCGCAACCGGCTAGCTCCGATGCTTTTACCCTGATTAAGCGCGGCGAAGATGCCCTCAAACAGAACCGCTACGCCGATGCGCGCGATGAGTTTGACCAGGCGTTGACCCAAGCCCTGATTGGCAACGCCGACCCCACGACGGTGAGCGATGCGATTTGGCCCTGGGTAGTCGATACCCCAGAGCCTGATTTGCTATACATCAAGGGGCGCATCGCCTGGCAAGAAAGCAGCCTGATGCAATCTGAGCCAGAAGATGTGAATAGCCGCTACGAGGGGCGTATCTTTGTTCAGCAAGCTCGCACCGCTTGGGAACGCACCGACGATCGCTTTATCAAAGGCCGTATCGCTCGGGGGTTTGCCGACTATGAGGCCGGTGATTGGGATGGGGCGATCGCTAATTGGGAGGCCGCGTTGACCCTTTACGATGAGCCGCGCCGTCGTCAACCCAATCCAGCCGCAGCTCCTTCGGATCTGACCATTTTGCACGCCTATGCGGGTTTGGTGATGGCCCATACGACACTTGGCAATATTAATCCGGCTGGAGTCAAAGAAGATGCGGGTTTACAGCAGGCTAGCGAAACCGAGCAGGCTATCTTAGATACCGAGTCGGCAAACGAACTGGCCCTGGCCCAAGATTATTTCTTGACGCTGCAAAGGCTGGATGAATTGGAACGGATAACCCCGCGAGCCGTGAGCCAAATCGATGAATCGCCCCATACCTGGAACAACTGGCTATGGACGCCAACACTGCTCCAGGACTGGCGACGAGACTACCGCTATTGGGATGCTGAGACCAGAAGCGTATTAATTCCAGAAGACTTGCCCCCAGAGGACTTGCCCTTAGAAGAATCACTCCCCGCAGAGGCGTCTCCAGAGGAATCGTCCCCAGAGGAATCGTCCCCCGAATAAGCGCCCTCAGAGGAACTGTCGTCAGAGAACTGAGGGGCGGCGAGGGACAGCCCTATGTCAACTTGATCGCGGCACCCAGGACAGCGATCGCTGCCGCCTTAGAGGCTGTGGAGCTGGCCATCTTGCGAGCACCAGACGGGTTGCGGCTGGAGGGGCGATCGTCCCGCCAAAAACGGTAGAAGGCGGGCGGCAAGCGCTAAATTGGGAGCAGTCGATCGCTTGAGTACTACCATGACTGCGACCCCGATCACCCTCAAATCGCTGACGGCTGAGCCCCTAACCCCCGATGCCTTTGCCCCCTTTGGCCAGGTGATAAAAGCCTCTCAAGACGGGGCCGCCTACGGCCCAGAGGATGCCCAGTTAGACCTGAGTCAGGGCATTCCACGGTTTTACATCATGCGACTGCCGACTAAAGGCCGTCAGTTTGGCGCAATCACCCGCCATCAGCGCTGCACGCAATGTTTAGGCTCTCTCAATGGCATTTCCTGGTTGATGGCCGTAGCTGCCCCGTCAGCCGCTTCAGAGCCGGAGCCAGCCGGTATTCGGGCCTTCACGATTCCCGGTGACTGTTTCATCAAACTGCATGTAGGCACCTGGCATGCGGGGCCGCTGTTTGACGCGCCAGCGGTGGATTTTTATAACCTGGAACTGAGCGACACCAACGTCGTTGATCATCAAACCTGCAACTTGCGATCGCGCTTCCACGTAGAATTTGAAATCATCTAGTGATAGGAACGCGATCAATGGCGAAATTTATCCTGTGGGGCAGCTACTGTGAGAACGCGCTCGAAAAGCGGACGCCTTACCGCACCGCTCACCTCGCCGGACTAACCTCGCAGAAAGAGAGTGGAGTGCTGGTCGCTCTCGGGCCAACCGTTGATAACACGAAAGTCTTTGGCATTTATGAGGCTGACGATGAAGCGACGGTGCGGCAGCTAGTGGAAGGGGATCCCTACTGGGAAAACGGCATCTGGACGGACTATCAGGTCTACGGCTGGAATCAGGTGTTCTGAGGGCGGACGGTCTACAGATTCTCCCCAAAATCTAGAGCATCCTTAAGGAAGTGGCTCAAAGATGAGGCGGCGATCTCCAGGGTTGGGGGCAAACCTCAGCAGAAGACGATTTTGTCGTGAAACAAGCTTGAACGCCGCGCCGGAAAATACCCGTGCTAGGGAGTTAGCTGCACCTCTGCGACTTGTCGATCGCCGTTGATGATGAGGTCGAGCATTTGCCCCTCTTTATCAAAAAATAGGGTGCGTGGCGTTTGTACCGACAGGTTCCAGCCCTGCTCTAGCAGCTGATCGGTCACGGATGCCGCTGGTTGCCCAATCAGGTCGAAGGGAAATGTCGAAGCCTCGATGGGCGTGCCCAAATTGAGCAGCGATCGCAGCAGTTGGTTGAGGGGCGTGCGTTGTTCTACCGGCAGAATGGCGCGAATGGCCATCGTCCGCTGAAACAAGAGGTCGTGAACCACCTGTTCGTTTGCTAGCACTTCACTCCGGACGTAGGCGATCGCTTCGTTGGCCGTCTCTGGACTGACCAAATTGGTGAGTAAATTGACGGATTGCAGGTAGGCATCGACGGCAATCTGTAAGTCACGGTCATACCGGGCATAGATTTCTTGAATCTGCAGTTGCTGCTCAGCGGTGAGGTCAGGGTAAGCGAGGATAAACGATTCAGCTGTTTTAGGCTGTTCTTCAACCGCATCAAGGAGCCAATCAATCGCGGTTTCCGGCTGATCGGTGAGCTGCAGTTGCGTAATGTGGCGTGGTTCCATCCGCTCGGGGTCTGGCAAAGCCACGGCCTCACCCACCCAAAGACTTAGTCCGAGGCAGACACCGACCCCGATTACACTCACCTGGCACATACTCGTCATAGCTTGTTGACACTTGGCTCTATTAACTTACCAAATGGCTCCTGAGTCGTTGAGCGGTGCCCAACCCACCG
>CALCPB010000453.1 GCA_937897665.1 uncultured Halomicronema sp.
GGCGCTGGGCTTTTTTATTCATTTAGGCTTCGCGGCTATTCTTCCTGCTTTTTACAATTGGCGCGCCCGCGCGCGACGCCACCCACGTCGGGAGAAACAATCACCAAATCCTGAATGTTTTTGTCGGCGATATAGTTAACGACCACCGGCGAGCCATAAACATGGTCACAGGGAATATCGAAATAACCTTGAATCTGGGCGGAATGGAGATCCATCGCCAGGACGCGATCGGCCCCAGCTGTGGTAATTAGGTTAGCTCCCAGCTTGGCCGTAATTGATTCGCGGCCAGCGGTTTTGCGATCGGCTCGGGCATAACCGTAGTAGGGAATCACAGCGGTAATTTGCCGGGCCGAAGCACGACGACAGGCATCGACCATGATCAACAGTTCCATCAAGTGGTCGTTGACGGGGTGGCAGGTCGGCTGAACCAAGTAGACGTCGCAGCCCCGAATAGACTCTTGAATCTGAATGTATAGCTCGCCATCCGCAAAGCGTTTGCGAACCATGGGACCTAAATCGATCCCTAAATAGCGGGCCACCTCGCGGGAGAGATTAACGTTAGCCGACCCCGAAAACAATTTGAGTCGACTGTTGTCGCTCAGGGATGGCAGTGTCGTCTGAAGCGGCTACGTGGCAGAACGATTCACAGCAAGCCCCCAATTCTCTAAACATCATGGTAATGCTAACACCCTCCTTATCGCTTTCTAGCCCACAATTGTCTTTATATCTTGGGGGATAGATCGCTCAAAATAGCCTGATTTGAGCGCAACCCAAATGCAACCTTTCTTGAGGTTTCATTACTAAAATACTTGGTCTTGAGGATGGGCGGTGGGAACTGGTTTGGCCTCTTGCGGCGGCCCTGATGGCGGCCAAACAGTTGGCGTCGCCGCTTCCAGACAGGGGCGCTCAGGCAACAGAACAGCGGCGCTCAGGGATGCGAATTCGAGCGATCGCGGCGGCGTGCATGCCTAGGCTCATCGACATTACTCGGCTGAGAGAGAATCCGGATTTCATCCTATGTAGAGGAGCTGTCGCCACAAGACTCAATTGATGTCGTGCCAGGTCTTGATGACTCACCGGGCCAGACCCGGACTGTCGATCGCCCTCAGAACGATCACCATCGCGCCACCCAGGCGCGTCAATATAGAGAGCCGAACCGGCCAGCTAGCTCAAAATTCCAGCAGCCACTCGGAACTCCGTTCACCCAAATCGAGAGGAATGCTGACCGCCTTGCCCAAGCGGGGGCGATCGCGAGTATCCGCAATCACACCCCGAATATAGTCGGCCTGTCCCCAGCCGACAAGATAAGTGGCCACCTCGTTAAGATGCGCCAGATACTCATCCTCCGATAGCGGAAAAGAAGCTTGCTCTAAATACCGCCACATCACTTGCAGAAAAATTTGGTTCTGCAAACGGCGAAACTGCACATCAAACGAATAGCCCCACTTAGACACGATGATTTCGTGTAGTTCTAGCCCCGTCATTGCCTTCGCCTCCCAGTGCAGCATTAATATTTTTTAACAACGTTTTGCCCAATCGATTCAGGGGCGTCTGGGGTGCCGACCAAGGCCTTCCCCGAAAACACAGAGCCCATATTATATGAGGGATACAGCCTTTCGGTCAGAAGCTTAGAATCAGGCGTCATGCCATCCGAGGGACATCGTTTATCAGCAACTGAGGAAGCTAACCACCGCGATCATCCGTTTCAGCTCAGCGGCCTAGCCTCTTGCTACCGCTGAAATGCAATAATACTTAGCAAGAATCTGACTTTATTCTCATCTTATTCTTTCGTCAGCGTTCTCAGTTGTGGGGTGAGTTTTCTCCTCTCAGGTGAGGTATGCGGTTGTCGGGTGATGGCCCTGACTCTGATGAATCATCCTGGTCTCTTACTGAACGATATTTGTCTTTAGACTATGACTCAAGCTTCTGAAATGTCTTCTGATGTGCCCAGCCTGGGGCGACGTCAGTTTATGAATTTGCTGACTCTCGGGGCGGCATCTGGGGCGGTTGGAGGGATGCTGTATCCCGTCATTAGCTACTTTGTGCCCCCTTCTAGTGGGGGAGCAGGTGGTGGCACCATTGCCAAAGATTCCCTCGGTAACGACGTGGTCGCCAGTGAATTTTTGGCTGACAATGCCCCAGAGGCTCGGGTGCTGGCACAAGGTCTGAAGGGCGATCCGACTTATCTGGTCGTCACTGACGATGGCAACCTAGAAAAGTACGGCATCAACTCGGTCTGTACTCACCTCGGCTGTGTGGTGCCCTGGAATGCCAGTGAGAACAAATTTATCTGTCCCTGTCATGGCTCCCAATACGACTTCGCCGGAAAGGTTGTCCGTGGCCCAGCCCCGCTCTCAATGGCGCTAGCCCATGCCGATGTGACCGACGACGGCAAGATTTCCCTGTCGCCGTGGACTGAAACTGACTTTCGCACCGATGAGTCGCCTTGGTGGGCGTAACTTTGGTGACGCATTTCTAGATTCGTTTGCTGTGTTGTTTTTCAAGTTTGGATACCTAAAACTTCTGATGAAGACCCCATTATTAAGCAGCCGTCTTCGCGCTGGCACCCTGTCTTGGGCTCCCGTTGCTAAAGGTCTGTCTGTGGCGATCGCCACTGCTTTTATTTTGC
>CALCPB010000454.1 GCA_937897665.1 uncultured Halomicronema sp.
ATTCCTCCCTTGGCAAATTTTTGGGGGTCTTGCTGTAGGTCACCGGGCAGTCCAATTCCACATGTCTACCCGGTGAATCTCGACCGGGCCATCATGCCATTGCGAGCCAGCCCTAATTTCGAATGAGGACGGTTGGCAAGTTGCCGGTATTTTCTAGGTAGCTGCGGCTCTGCAAAGGCTTTAGACTCATTGAAGGGTGGCTCTTTGACGGTCATTGAGCAGCGGGAGGTCTCTGTCTCATTAACCAAGATTTAACAGTTAAGTGTGGCTCTTATGGCCCAGTCTTTTTGCTGAGTCATCATTTTCTCGGTCACGTGGCCTGATTTACAATGCCTCTTCTTCTGAGTCCACTCAGTGGATAAATTCTCAGTTTTTGCCCCCAAGGGTCGATGAATAAAGGGATAGGGTCAATGTCCATCTGGGTAGGCTGGTGTTGAGCCAGTCCACTGTGAACCTACGAAGAGCGTCTGACTCATAGTGCTATCGAACGCAGGCAGCAGGCTGGCAGCCCTGTCGCGAACGGAGCGGCTCAGGACTCCCGAGGCAATCAGCCCCCCAGGCATTTTCAATTAATCTCGGCTTTTATCCATCTAGGCTCGGTGTCAGCTGGCCCCAACGACAGCTTGCCAATCACTTTTGGGGATTAACTCGACCGCTCATCGCTTTTACACCGTTTGTTGACGATATTGCCCATGTCGACTTTTGCTCGTACTTTAGATCGCCCAGTTGTGAATTCTGCGCTGACTGAAGCCATCATTCCCAATCCGATTGTGTTGGGGCCCGAGACTCCGCTAACGGCGGCGATCGCTCAGATGAGGCAGGCTCAAGTACACTCCTGTGCGATTAATCTGGATTTGGAGCGGGCAGCACAGCCGTTAATCGCCCTGTCGAGTAATTGCGTGCTAGTCGTCGAGGCCGATCAGGTGCGGGGCATTTGTACTGAGCGCGATTTGGTGCGCCTAGCTGCAACCGGAGAGGGCCTGCAAGACTTGACCGTGGCCGATGTGATGACCGCTCCGGTGGTCACTTGGTCGGTGGAACAACTCACCAGTATCTCTAGCACGCTGCAATTTATGCAGCAGCGCCATATTCGTCACTTGCCGATCACCGATCAGCAGGGCGCCCTGTTAGGCATTGTCACCCCTCAGAGCCTCCGGCAAGTGTTGCACCTGATGGATCTCCTGCAGTTGCAGCCGCTTAATGAGGTGATGCTGACCCAGATTGAGCAAGCGGCCCCCGACGCTTCGGTGTTGGCGATCGCACGTCAGATGGCCGAGCATGACATCAGCAGCATCGTTATTACTCTCCCTGCGGCCCAGGGCCAGCGCGAACCGGTTGGCATCATTACCGAACACGACATTGTGCAGCTGCAATGTTTAGGGCTGAATTTAGCGAACCTACCCGCCCACACTGTGATGAGCACGCCCCTGTGCTGTCTTCGCCCTTGGGATACGCTGTGGACGGCCTATCAGGTGATGCAAGATAAGCGGATTCGTCGCGTCGTGATTACGGATCAGGAAGGCTGGTTGGTTGGGTTAATCACTCAAACCAGCAGTTTGTTAGGCATCTCTCAAGCCGAAGAAACTGCTGAGGCGCTAACCGTTTTAGAACAGCGCATCCAAGCCTTAGAAGCCGAAAAGCTTGAACTCCTTAAAGGGCATCACGCCGCGTTAGAAACGCAAGTGGCCCAGCGTACAGCGGAAATTCGAGCGCAAGCCGATCGCGAGCAGTTTTTGGCCAACTTTGCCCGCCAGGTGAGTCAGTCGGCCAGCTTTCAGGCCATTCTCACCTCAGCGGTTGAGGCGGTGAAGCAATTTTTGCGGTGCGATCGCGTCGTGGTCTATCAATTTGGCGAAAACCTAGCGGGTACCGTCATTGCGGAAGCGATTGAACCGGGATGGCCCGAAATCTTGGGCAGCTTTTATCAAGACACCTGCTTTCCGAAATGGTTAGAGGGTGAATACCTAGACGGTGCCCAGCGCATCGTCAACGATATTTATCAAGCGGGCCTGCAGCCCTGCCATATCGAGTTTTTAGAATCGATGCAGGTTAAGGGCTATCTGATCGTTCCCATTATTATCAACGAGCAGCTCTGGGGCATATTAGCCGCCCATCACTGTGCTGAAGTATTGGATTGGCAGCGACCCAACCTGGATCTAATTGATCGCCTTAGCATTCAATTGGCGATCGCCATTCAGCAAAATCAGCTCTACCAGCAAGCCCAAGACGAAATTCGCGAGCGTCGGCAGGCCGACCGGCATTTGCAGCAAGAACGTAACTTTGCTAAGGCCATCGTGAATGCGGCGGGAGCCTTAGTCGTGGTGTCTGACCCCACCGGTCACATTGTGCAATTTAACGACACCTGTCAACGGCTTACCGGGTACCGCCTAGAAGAGGTGCAGGGCCGCCACGTGTGTGACTTTCTGGTACCGCCAGAAGAAGTGGAATCCGTCTGGCAAATCATGAGCAGTAGCTCCACCAGAGATGTGGATGACATCAGTGAAAACCACTGGCTGACCAAAACGGGTGAACGTCGGCTGATTGCCTGGAGCAATTCGGTGCTGTTAGATGCTGACGGTCAGGTGGAGTATCTCGTGGGCACCGGCATTGACGTGACCGAAAGCCGCCAGGCCGAAAATGCCTTAAAGAAGAGCGAAGCCACCAACCGCGCTCTGCTAGACACAATTCCGGATCTGATGATTCGGATGCAACCCGATGGCACCAATCTCGACTTTTTGCCTGCGCGCAACTTTAGGGTGGTGCAGCCCTTTGCAAACATGACGGGGAGATCGATTTATGACGTCATGCCGACAGAGTTTGCTCACCATCGCATGAGGTATGCGGAGCAAGCGTTAGCCACTAATCAAACCCAAGTTTACGAATATACCTTTGAATACGAGGGCGAGAGCTTCTGCGAAGAGGCGAGAATTACCGTTTCTGGCCAAGACGAAGTCTTAGTGATGGTGCGCGATATCAGCGAGCGCATGCAGCTCGAAGCCAATCGCCAAAAAACTGAGGCAGCCCTTTACAACATGGTGCAGGGCACCGCTGCCGTGACCGGTGACCATTTTTTTGAAGTGTTGGTCGAACATTTGGCCCAGGCGCTTGATGTGCGCCATACGATGCTCTCAACGTGCCAGGGCGATCAGGGACAAAGTATTGCTTTTTTCTCAGATGGTCAGCTGCAGCCCAACGTGAGCTACTGCCTAGATAACCTCCCTGGCCAAATCACACTACAGCAGGGGCTTTACAGTTGTTTAAGCAATGTGACCGAGCATTTTCCTAATGAGCTGCTGGTTAATTTAGGCGTCGAGAGTTATTTTGGGCTGGCGTTACGCAATACTCAAAACCAGCCGATTGGCACATTGTGCATCTTTGACGACAAACCACTGACCAATCCGTCTCAAGTCGAAAGCATTCTGAAAATTTTTGGGGCACGGGCAGCGGCTGAACTGGAGCGCCAGCAGACAATGGACAAGCTGCGGCAGCTCAATCAAGAGCTCGAAGCGCGCGTCGTCACCCGCACGAGTGAGCTGCAGGATAGCAACACTGCACTGGTCGAAAGCCGTAATGATCTGCGTCGCAGCAAAGAACTTCTGCGTCTCACCATCGACAATGCCCCCATCGGCATCGTCACCATGACCCTAGAAGGCCAAATCATCTCTGTCAATCTATCTTTTTGTACGATGTTGGGCTGCCTGCCGGCAGAACTGATGGTGCAATACTTTGAAGACCTGACTTACCCCGATGACCAACCCACCCAACTGCCCATCACGTCATCGCTCACCACTGAAGAGGAGACCACGCCCGCGCTAGAGCGACGTTTTCGCCATCGCGATGGGTCAGCCGTCGATGCGATCGTGCGCGCGGGTACCGTGCGCAATTTTGCGGGAGAGCCGTTACATGTGGTCGTCGATGTCGAAGATATTCGTGATCGCAAGCGGGCTGAAGCCGAGCACACTCGCCTATTGAGCATTTTGGAAGCGAGCCTCAATGAAATTTTTATCTTTGACGCCGAGACACTCAAATTTAGCTACGTTAACCACGGCGCTTTAAATAATCTGGGCTACACCTTCGAGCAGATGCAGCAGATGACGCCGGTTGATCTCAAACCCGATTTCACAATGGCGACGTTTGCCGCTCTTGTGGCCCCGTTGCGGGAGGGAGAGGTCGATAAGGTTGACTTTGAAGCGGTGCACCAGCGGGCAGACGGCAGCCGTTATCCGGTTGAGGTGCATCTGCAGCTAATTCAGCGGGAAAACGAGCGCGTCTTTCTGGCGGTAATGGTCGACACCACAGATAGCAAGCAGGCCAAAGAACAGATCAACCGTCAACTATTAGCCATGGAAACGGCGATTGACGGCATTGCGATCGTGCGCGGCGGCACTTATCAATATCTCAATCGTACCCATGTCCAAATGTTCGGCTTCGAGTCGGCCCAAGAGCTACTGGGTCAAAATTGGCAGACGATGTACAGCACGGCTGAAAAAAACCGCTTTCAACAGGAGGTCTTTCCCGCGTTGAGAGCTCAAGGGCACTGGCAGGGGGAAGCCATTTCGACCCGCAAAGACGGCAGCACCTTCTATGAAGAACTTTCGCTCACCCTCAGCGCAAGGGGTGATCTGATCTGTGTGCGTCGCGATATTGATGAGCGCAAGCAAGCCGAAGTGGCTCTGCGAGAGAGCAAAGCCCTCCTACAGGATTTCTTTGACAATGCTAACGACCTGATTCAAAGCATTTCATTAGTCGATGGTCACTTTTTATTCGTCAACCAAGCCTGGAGTGAAACTCTGGGCTACAGCGCCGCAGAGCTCGAACAGCTGACAATTTTTGATGTGTTGGCAGCTGATGCGGTGGCAACCTATCAAGACCTCTTCGCCCAGCTGCAGCAAGCTGGCTGTAGCGTCCATACCCCGGTAGAAATAACGCTGTTGGCAAAATCAGGAGAAGTCGTCCAGCTCGAAGGCAATATCAACGTGCGTTGTGAGGACGAAATTCCGGTCGCGACCCGCAGCATCTTCCGGAATGTGACCGAGCGGCAGCGGGCCGAACGCGCCATGCAAAATCAACTGGCGGCGATTGAGGCGGCTGGTGATGGCATCGCAATTTTGGATCAAGAGGGGCGCTATGAGTTTGTGAATACCGCTCACTGTCAGCTCTTTGGGTTGACCCAGGCTGAACTGCTAGGCAGTACCTGGCATCGCCTCTATTTGGCTGAGGAAATTATGCGGTTTGAACAAGAGATTTTGCCGCAGTTAATGCAGGAAAGGCAGTGGCGAGGCGAGGCGATCGCCTGTCGTAAAGATGGATCAACCTTTGCCCAAGAAGTGTCTTTAACCCTGATTGAAGGGGGCGGTATGGTGTGTGTCTGTCAGGATATTAGCGATCGCAAACAGGCTGAAATCGAAATTCAGAATGCGCTGCAGACCGAACGTGAACTCAACGACCTCAAGTCTCGGTTTGTTTCGATGACCTCCCATGAATTCCGCACGCCCCTGGGGATTATCGCCTCCTCAGCGGGAATTGTTCAAGACTACGGCGATCGCCTAGATCATGACAAAAAACACAAGCATTTAGTTCGCATTCAAGATTCAGTGGTTCATATGACTCAGCTGCTCGAAGACGTACTGACTTTGAGCCGAGCCGAAGCCGGTAAGATGCAATTAAAGTTAGCCCCCACGTTTATTCTTGATTTCTGCGAAGAAATCATTGAGGAACTCAGCTTTGATGATGACGGCGCTCGCATCAACCTTCATGTCGAAACGGCCCTGCCGGACGTTTTTCTCGCTGACCAGCGAATACTACGGCAAATCTTAACTAACTTGCTTTCTAATGCGCTGAAATATTCGCCTGCTCCCAGCGAAGTTTACCTGCGCATTGCCGCTTCTACCCAAAACATCAATATCGCGGTTCAAGATCAAGGCATCGGCATTCCGGCAGACGATCTCAAACATCTATTTCATTCTTTTCATCGAGCCACAAATGTGGGCAACATTCCAGGAACAGGATTAGGCTTATCAATTGTCAAAAGGCTGGTAGAGTCGCATCAAGGAGAAATTCTGTGTGATAGCCAGCTCAATGTGGGCACGACGTTTACCGTCCGTTTGCCATTACGTCCCTCGGCTTGAGCCGAGCGGTTGTGACATCCCTTGACATCAGTTAATTAACAGACAGCAGCTAGAGAAAGCCATAGAACAGAAATCCTGAAATTTATGCCCTCTAGATCAGCTTGAA
The DNA here is from genome assembly GCA_937897665.1 of uncultured Halomicronema sp. GTDB lineage: Bacteria > Cyanobacteriota > Cyanobacteriia > Phormidesmidales > Phormidesmidaceae > Halomicronema. The sequence goes on from CALCPB010000454.1 coordinate 6,235, forward strand.
TGCTCATACTAGATCAGCTCAAAAAGTGGAATTTTCCAGCCATTTCCGAATATTCTAGAAAGAGAGAAAATCAAAACTTGCCAAAGAAACTTGCAGATAAAATTTTTGATGTACTCTAAGAGAATTAACTAGCTAAGATGAGCCGTAATGCTCTTGCTTCTCGAAAAGTTGTCTTATTCTTATCAGCCTTCACCGTAGTATCCTCTTAGCGATCATGATTAAAATTCTTGTTATTGAAGATGATGCTTCGGTGCTCGACAATCTAGAAGATATTCTGACGCTTGAAAATTTTCAGGTATTCACTGCCAGAAACGGTCGTGAGGGTGTAGACATGGCATTGCGCCAGTTACCTGATCTGGTTGTCTGTGACGTGATGATGCCAGAAATGGATGGTTACGCCGTGGTTAAATGCTTACGCGAAGAGCCTGCCACAAAGACTATCCCCTTCATTTTTTTGACTGCTAAAGCGGAACGGTTAGATTATCGAGAAGGCATGGAGTCAGGGGCCGACGATTACGTGACGAAGCCTTTTCGTCCCCAAGAACTGATTAACGCGATCGAGGTACGGCTAGCGCGCCATGCCTCGCTAATGCAGCCTTATCATGACGAAGCCCAGCGCTCGACAAACCTCAGCAAGCAGCTTAAAGACAGCACGGAGCTGGCCAATATCAAAGAAAACTTATTGGATCAACTCTCCCAGGACCTGCGAGAACCGCTGAGCAATGTCAACCTGGCGCTGCACATGCTGGGCAAAGCCCGAACCGATGTGGAACGAGAACGCTACCTCAGTATTTTGCGACAGGAGTATGCCCGCGAGATGCGCCTGCTCAAAGATGTTGCCAACCTTCGAGAGATGGTGACGGCAGAAAATCTGCAAGTGCTGCAGAAGTTCAACCTCCTACGCAAGCAAGACTAAACCTATCCTAAGACTTTAAGAAGGCTACCAAGGCTTCTAGCTTTTCCCATGCCGCGCCGCTGTTCAGAATCGTCCGGGCCTGCTCAATGCCACTGGCGATCGCAGCGTCCAAAGATTCGCCCTGAGCAATATCGGCAACTTTCAGCGCCAGCGCTGCATTCAGGCACACCACATCTTGTTGAGCCTGGGTGCCTTTACCCTGTAAAACATCTCGCAAGATCGCCGCATTCTCGTCAATCTCGCCGCCCCGCAGCGCCGCTTTATCTGCATTCACCAGCCCAAAGTCGCGCGGGTTGAGCACCTGAGCGGTGACCGTGCCCTTTTCCAACAGGGCCAGATCAGTACTGTCTCCTAGCCCGGCTTCATCTAAGCGCTCGCGGCCGTGCAATACAATCGCCTGAGGCATCTTGAGCTGATTCAACGCCTCGGCCATCGGCGTGAGTACCGATGGGTCAAACACACCAATTACCTGGCCGGTCGGCCGCAGCGGATTAACCAGCGGCCCCAACAGGTTAAACACTGTTCGCACTTTCAGCGTGCTGCGCAGTGGGGCGACGGCCTTCATCGCCGGGTGCCAGCCCCGAGCAAACAAGAAGGTGATGCCGACGGTCTTGAGGGCGGCTTTGGCTTTTTCAGGGGTCGCGTTGAGGTCAACACCCAAGGCTTCCAACACGTCGGCTGACCCGACCTTACTAGAGGCTGACCGATTACCGTGCTTGGCTACTGCGACTCCGGCTGCCGCCGCGACAAACGCCACAGTTGTGGAAATGTTGAAGGTATGGGAACCATCGCCACCCGTGCCGCAGGTATCAATCATGGGCGTTGGCAAGTCCGTGTCTGAAGCGGCACCTCCCAGCGACTGAGCCTGCAATACCCGCGCCATCCCGGCTAGCTCGTCAGCCGAGACCCCCTTCGCCTGAATTGCCGCTAAAAATGCACCCGACAGCGTCGGCGGAATCTCTTCCTGCAGCCAGCCTCGCATTAACGCTTCGGCTTCGGTCGTGGCGAGAGAATGCTTGTCGATAATCTGCTGCAGCAGAGCCGACCAGTCAGTGGGGGCAGCGATCGCAGTAGTCACGGGATGAACTTTAACCTGTGCAAAGACTAAAAACGTAGGCTAACCGAAGTCACCTCACCGATTCTTGACCAAATCTGAGAGGAGAAGCATAATCGCGTTAGCTCCAAACAGTACTCTAGAAGCTGACCCGCTTGCGGTACAGACACTGGGGCACAAGCCAACGACAGCCCCTAAAACAGCGGGCCTGAGCAGATCGTTTCCCTTGAGGAACCGATAAAGGCGACTACGCGACTGATTAAAATGCCGAATAGGCCATCTGGGCCGCGACCTGACTCACACCTTGAGCGAGAAACTGCAGCACCAAAAATCCCAGAATTGGCGAAAAATCAATACCACCCAACGGAGGAATGAGGGAGCGGAAAAGATTGAGATAGGGATCCGTCAGCTGGCTGAGGGTCGCAAAGGGCTGGCTCATCCAATCAACATTGGGAAACCAGCTCAACAGAATTCGGCAAATGAGTAACACAAAATAGATATTCAAGAATGTTGCAAAGGCTTGAGCAAACATTCCGAGTAAAGAAGAGCCCATTGGTCTAACAGCCTCCCTATGGCTAGCAGGCGTACTTTCTGGAATCTAGTGTACTTGATGGACGCTAAATGTATCGCGGGGGGAAATCCTCACATCCAGCCAGCGAGAAATTTGCTATGGGGTGGCAAGGCGTACCCAATCAGTTCAGAAAGCCCCGTAGTGAGACACTTTGAGGCAACAGGACTCGAACCTGAGCGGATTTGAGGAGGCGATCGCCGTGATGAGTTGACCGCTTTTCCATGCTTTCTAAAGGAAAAAATAACCTCTGATCCCCACTTCTCCAGCGCCAAGCTTTCAAAATCATGCTGGCAAGGCCGCCAGCATCGAGCCATCATTACACAGTTCAGGGCCCAGACTGCCCGGCAAAATCACTGAGAACGAGTCTCAGCCGCGGCTGGTTCTGGCTCACCTGTCAGCGGCCACCACCGCCAAGATTGGCCATTCTCGAAGCTGCCGTTCGTTTGCAAGAGCTGCCAAGGATCTGCCGCTGTGGGCCGCTGCAAAATTAGCGAAAAGGGCACTCGTGACTGCTTGACGGGTGATCGATCCGTATACCGTAAGCGATAGCGGTAGGTGCCAGTGACCTCGTAGGCTAACGCTGTGGCGACTTTGACCTGGCGCACGCGGCGCACCTTGACATGGTTGACCGATAGCTGTGGTGCAATGTCCGTAGCCGCAGCGAGCTGCTGCCACAGGGCAATTTGCTCCTGTTGGGTCTGTTGCGTCACGGCTGCCGCGACAATCTCGGCGGGAATGTCGCCTTTGAGGCTGCCACATCCCCCAATGCCTAATAGGAGGAAGATGATCGCGATCGCGGCAGGCAATCGACGGTTCAAGCCCTTAGTCATGACTCTGCAAGCTCCGGGGATCAAGGGCATCGCGCAGGCCATCGCCGAGCAAGTTAAATGACAGCACGGTCAGCACAATCAACAGCGCTGGCGGCCAAATCAACCAGGGATGCAGCACCAAAATAGAGGCATTGCTGGCTAGCGACAGCATGTTGCCCCACGACGGATCCGGTTGCTGAATGCCTAAACCAATAAGGCTGAGCACCGCCTCGGCCACGATAAAGCCAGGAATCGCCAGCGTCGCTGAGATGATGACGTAGGTGGCAGTTTGCGGCAGCACATGACGCAGAATAATGTAGAGCGGTGGCCCGCCCATGGCCTGAGAAGCCGTCACAAAGGTTTGCGATTTAAGCGAGAGCACCTGCCCTCGCACGACTCTTGCCAGACCCGTCCAGCGCACAAACGACGTGATCAAAATAATCAGCAAAAACCGCTGGGTGCTCGACAAGGTCGCTGGCAGCACCGCCGCCAACGCCACCAATAGATAAATGGCCGGAATCGTCATAATCACCTCAACGAGGCGCATTAAAACAGCATCGACCCAGCCACCAAAATAGCCCGCTAGGCCGCCGACCAGCATCCCCAACGGAAACGAGAGGGAAATGCCAATCAGGCCAATACTCAGGCTGATGCGACCGCCATAAATCAGGCGGCTTAGCTGATCGCGGGCTTGTTCATCCGTTCCTAACAGATGCCATCGGCCAGGCCCTACCGTGCCAAACAAATGACGATCGCCCACAATGCCCGCAAACAACTCAACTTCTTCAAAGCCGGGCTGAGTGAGAGAAAAGCGGGTGGGCAAAGGCAGCTCCACGCGCAACCACCGATAAGCATCACCCGACACCAAAAGGCGAATCGGTGATGGCTGTTCAAAATCGACAAAGACTTCTCGTTCCCCAGTTTCTACCGAGACTGGCCCCTGCGTTGTGGGATACACATGGGGGCCAATAAACTCGCCAGTGCTTTGGTTCCGCCAATAAACCTCAGTCGGCGGCAACAGCGAGGCATTGGGAGCCGAAAAGTAAGGATCGTAAGGGGCAGTAAACTCCGCCAAAAACACGATGAGATAAAACGTGAGCAGTACGATCGCCCCAATGCGGGCTAGGGAATTTTTGCGAAGCTTTTGCCACCAAGTCATGCCAGTCTCATCAGTACGTTAAGGAGCCACGATACTTCTTTTCTCGTGTTCCACCATAAATACATTTGAGTATAGGTTGGCGATGATCTGTTTGCCTTCCTGAGTCAGCGATAAATACCGCAGCCCATCTTGAATGTAGGGATGCACCACCTTCCAATAAAAGGTCGGGTAGTTGTGCTTCAGGTCGTCAGGGCTCTTGTAGTTCAGGAATTTGTTTTGGCCGGTCTCTTCAAATTCGTAATAGAGGGCCCCAATCTTTTTGAGATAGCGGGGGTCACTCAGCTGGCCAATCAGGTCAGCGGCTCTGACCAAGCCAGGAAAATACTTCGTGTCCTGGTGATCTTCTTCCTGCGGTACCGGGAAGCGGGTCAGCTCGACATTCAGCTTAATGACCTCCGCCTTAATGGTGCTGTTTTTGCCAAAGCGCTCTTCGATAAAAAGCTTGCCTCGATCCACGTGATAGGGGGTCAATGAGGCATCGGAATCGCCCGGTTCTAGGGTAACCATCTCATCGCCTTTACCGGTGGCATAGCGATGCTCTTGGTCGCGATCCATCCGGCAGACGCCTTTGACATAGCCAATGTCGTGACACACCAGCGAAATAATAAAGTGCAGCCAGTCGTCGGTGCTGACGCCGCCTTCGCGAATCTGTTTGCCGCGCAGAATCTCTTGACCCACAAGGGCAACCAAAATCGTGTGCTCAACGTTGTGGTAAAGCGCATCACTGTTGGCGATATTTTCTAACGCCATACTGCCAGCCCAGGCAATGATGTCTTCGTAGTCAGGGTTCAAGCCACCATAGGTGCGGTGATAGCCAGCACGAAGTTTTTCGACGAAATCAGAGATCAAAATCTCGGTTGCATTAAACATGCCGATGCTCACCTAAACGTTCCACAGTCATTGACCACTCTCGCTTCAGGAACCTTTAATCAAGATGATAACGAGTATACCGACAGTATTTTCATCTGAGCCTGCTTTTGACAGAACTTTTCGGCGATACTCGCTCATTAGCTGCTCCTGATTCCCTGATACAGTTCCCGATTAAAAATCGGCTCGATAAGGCGGCCGAAAAAACACATACCAGCTATTGCAGCAGGTAAACCTCAAAGTGTGTGTGATTTTCGTCAGCCTCAGGTAAATGAATGTTGCTCTGATGGCCTCATCACAAACTTTCAATAGCAAAGACTATGACAGATGCCAGCAATTCTCGCCCAGATCGCCTAGTGGCAGCCGCCGCCTGCAAACAGTTGAACATCGACTGCACCCTCTCACCGCTCGCCACAGCAGCGCTGTTGACAAACTTTACTTGCGCCAAAGCGGTGTTGCCGCTACGGGCACTCTATGGGAGCGTGATCCGATTTCGATGAGTGCTGCTATCAGCCATGAAAAAACGTTCTCAGCTCAAACGACGATCGCCTCTGACCGATCATCCGCTACGAAATCCAGGCCAGTCTTTGGATGAAGAGATTGATCGCCTGATCAATGACAGAGGAATTTTATGGATTGCAGCGATCGCGATTAGCCTTTTGCAGTTCTTGATGGAATGGTGGCGGTGGTATGCCAACCCTAAACCCAATCCAACTGCCGTGGCTATTTTGATTATTCCAATCATTGGCTTTTCGCTCTATCGGCTATTTCACATTACGAAGCAGGTCAAGCGGCTGAGAATGGCGCGGGATGGGGAAAAAGCGGTGGGTCAGTTTCTTGCCGATTTAAGGGAAAAAGGCTATCGCATCTTTCATGACATTTTGGGAGACGAGTTCAACATCGATCACATCATCATCAGCGATCGCGGCATTTTCACCGTTGAAACCAAGACTTACAGTAAGCCAACAGTCGGTCGCCCAGAAGTCCACTTTGACGGCAAAACGCTGTTAGTTAACGGTTATCCGCCGTATCGTGATCCCATCACTCAGGCCCAGGCCCAAGCCGCTTGGAGCAAGCGTATCCTCAAAGAGAGCACAGGCAAAGAGTATCCGGTAAAAGCCGTGATTGTGTTTCCGGGGTGGTTTGTGCAATCGACGCACTCTCGCAATCAGGATGTCCCGTGGATATTGAACCCCAAGGCGCTGCCAGCGTTTATCAACAACGCCCCGTCCAAGCTTCAACCGGCAGATGTGCAGCTAGCGGCCTATCATTTATCGCGCTACATCCGCACCCAACAACCGCGATAACGGGACAGCAATCAGCTTGCCGTTGCGATCGCCGATCAAGGATTTTGCAAATGAATAAACCGTTCTAAATCTGAGAAGGTCGTGGCATGGGCTACCGTCGGATTGTCGTAGCCCTTCATATTGACGGCATAGCGGTGGAATAGCTCGTCGGTGCCCTGCATCCGCATCAAGTACTCATAGGTGGTCTCACCCACCGCCACGTCTAACCCCAACTGTTTGGTGGACGACTCGAACCGAAAGGCTGAATTAACGGTATCGCCGATCGCCGTATAGTCTGGGTGCTCCCCCGTCCCCGTGTTGCCCACCATGGCGTAGCCGGTGTTTAGACCCGCCCCAATCCGCAAGGGAAAGGGCAGCGGAAATTTTTTATGGAGCTGCCCGGTCATTTTGGCTAGCGCATCGACGGCCTGCATGATGTGCAGCATTTCTTCCGAGTCGACGCCATCAGCGCCATGAATCCAAACGGCCATCACGGCATCGCCGATATATTTATCGACCCGACTCCCGTAGCGACCAATAATTTCGCCTGCACAGCGAAACCAGGTGCCAATGGATTCCGATAGAACTTTTTCGTCAAGCTGTCGGGTCATCACAGTGAAATCCCGAATATCAACGACTATCACCGAAATCAATCGGCGAATATGTAATGTCGCGGTCGCGGTGAGTTCAGTATCGATCTGGGGTTGAGAGGGCTCCAGACGATCGGCTGTGGCGCAAAAGAACTGTAGCTCGGTTTGACCAAAGGTGAGGTGATCGCCATCGGCTAGGGTGACCGGTACACTCACCCGACGACCATTGACAAAGGATCCATTGCGGCTGCCTAAATCAATCAGGTAAAACTCTCCCGTTTCCATCATTTGGATCATGGCGTGATTGCGCGAGATCCAGCGATCAGGAAGCACTAAATTGTTGTCGTCGCTGCGTCCCACAGTCCAACAGCTGATCCCCACAAGAGAAAGCTGACGAGTGCCAGACTCAGTATTCAAGACGACATACGGGCCCGCAGGTTGAATCACAAAGTCTTAGGGGACGAGAGGGCAAAACGGCGGCTCAGAGCAAAACTCTGCACAGAAGTCCGCGAGCGTCTTTAAGTGAAAAATAGCGTACAAACGCGACCTCACTCTGTATTTTTCTCATCGACTGGACGAAATCAACAATCACTTAACAATTAATGACGGCTAATGACGACAATCGCTCTATATTTCCCCTCTCAGCTTACTTAGAAGCAGAGCGCACTCGTTAAAAATAGTAGATCCACAATGAGTGTGCTTAAGACAGCGCCACTAAAGGCCCACCAGCAGGGTTGTTGAGACTGTAACGGCAGCAGACCCACCGTCAATAGCGCGATCGCAATGAGCAAGGCCCGGCTAAAGTTGACCGCAGTTTGCAGCGTGGTGGCCGCCTCGCGGAGCAAGACTGGCACCCATTCGGGATCGACGATCATGACTTGCCGCCACATCGGCAATAGGGCAGTCCAATAGATGTAGAGATCAGTTGCCGCAGTCCCGAACAGCGACCCGAGAAAGAAGTAGCTGCCGATGCGCCCCTGCCCGCGCGATAGCAGCACCAGCACCAGCGGAAACCCCAATGCCTCAATCGGCAGATGCCAGAGCGGCTCAGCCCGTAGCCACCCCCAGTAGAGCGACCCGGCCAGCCAAGTCCACGTGAAGCCGGTCAGCAGATCTCCCCAAAGCTGTGTCGTGGCTCGGGAGGTGAGACTCACCCCCGCCAGCAACCAAGTCCCCGTGAGGGCCAAACTCAGCCACGGCAGTGATCGCACCAAGGGGGCCTGAAAAAAGACCGGCACCACCACCAAAAAAACGGCGGCCCAAAATACTTTAGCTTTACGCGTTAACATCCTGGGTGGCAGCGTGATGCTGGCCAACGCCGCAGTCTTGGCAGAAGGCGATTCGGTGGAAGGGCTGAACGAAGACAACGGATTTCTCAGATTGTTAACTGTTCTTAACATACCATAGGCTTCTGGATGAGGGGCGCTTTAGTCACCCCTGGATATCGCGGGGCATATTAATTGGAGAGGCCCCTTTCTGATGGCCGATCGGTCTGCTCAGGCAGCCCACCGCCGGTCGGCTGACACTGAAAATCTTATGGATTTATTTATGCAGTTACTCTTACTGACGACCGGCGATGCCCCGTCGATTTCTCTGATTCAGGCGATCGGCATTGGCAGTGTGCAGGGATTGACGGAATCTCTACCCATTAGCAGCACGGCCCACGTCATAATGGTGCCCGTAATTTTGGGCTGGGGCGATCCGGGTGTCACGTTTACAGCTATTGTGCAGCTCGGGAGCATCGTCGCGATTCTGGGCTACTTTTGGTCCGATATTCGACAACTGCTGGTCGGTACAGGGCAGGCGATTGCCCGCAAAGATTATGATGCCCCGGACTTTCGCTTAGCACTGGGAATTGTGATTGGCACCGTGCCCATCGTGGTGTTGGGACTCCTGGTGAAGTTTGGTCTGCGAGAGGCCTACGAAGACTTTGCACGCAGTTCCTTAGTGATTGCCCTGACCTCCATTGGATTGGCCATCTTTTTGGGCATTGCCGAGGTTACCGGTAGCCGCAAGCGAGGCTACGACGCCGTGGGGCAGGCCGATGGCATTGGCATGGGTCTGGCCCAGGCACTGGCCTTGATTCCTGGTGTGTCGCGATCCGGGTCAACGATTACCGCCGGTTTGTTTATGGGGCTGAACCGCGAGACAGCAGCGCGGTTCTCCTTGCTGATGGGGATTCCCGCCATTTTGATTTCGGGATTAGCGGAGATTAATGAGCTGTTTACCCCCCAGTCAACCGTGGGCGTGACGGTGGCTATTGTGGGCGTGATTGCTTCGGCGGTTTCGTCCTACCTGGCGGTTTATTGGCTGATTCGGTTTTTGAAAGATCACACGACCTGGGTCTTCGTGTTTTATCGCATTGGGTTTGGCATAGCGATCATCGGGGCGATTCTGTTGGGAAAAATGTCGGCTTTTTAGAGCCGGTTTTGAGGCTCGGCGTCTAACCCGTGAGGCATGATAAAAGGTGGTGTCTAATTGACCGCAACTTTTGGTCGTTGGCTGGGCTCAGTGCTCACTGAATCAAGCCTCGATCTGCGATGTTTGCCTATCTATATTCTTCGCCCCTATGAGCCTGTCGTCTACTCGTCCTGCTGTGGTTGCTCGCGTTCTGCCCGATTCGATCGCGGCAGAATTGGGGTTTGAGCCAGGCGATCGCCTCGTCCGCATTAATGGCCAAGCGCCCCGCGACCTGATTGATTATCAGTTTCTCTGTGCTGAGGAAGATCTGGCCCTTGAGGTGCAAGACACTAACGGAGCAACCCCCGTCGTCGAGCTCGAAAAAGACTATGACGACGACTTGGGGCTAGAGTTTGAAACCGCCTTGTTTGACGGGTTGATTCAGTGCAATAACCGCTGTCCGTTTTGCTTTATTGACCAGCAACCGCCCGGCAAGCGCGAAACCCTCTATCTCAAAGACGACGATTATCGCCTCAGTTTCCTCTACGGCAGCTACCTGACCCTGACAAATTTGACGCCGCCAGAATGGGAGCGCATTGCCCAACTGCGGCTGTCGCCCCTCTTTGTCTCCGTGCATGCGACCGAACCTGAGGTGCGATCGCGGC
>CALCPB010000455.1 GCA_937897665.1 uncultured Halomicronema sp.
TGTTTGAGCTTGCCAAAGGACTGCAGCGAGAGGGGAACCGTCTGGTGCACGAAGGGCAGACTCAATCCAGTCCGGAGTTGCTCTGGCAGCAGTGGCAAACTTTGTTGCATCTGGCCCAGGTTTTGGGGTTAGAGGCCAAAGCCGACAGTGATACTGATGGTGCAACTGGTGAATCGGATGAGGCTGCAATCTCCGATCTGATCCAGCAGCGCCAAACGGCTCGACAACAGCGAGACTTTATAACGGCAGATGATATTCGCGATCAGCTAGCGGCGGCGGGGGTTACGGTAGTTGATCAACCAGGTGGAGCCGTCCGCTGGCATCAGGAGTGAGTCAATTGATAAAACTGTTGATACAGTTTAGATAGCTGCACAGACTCCAATTGTGAAAAGTAAGACGACGTAATTATTCACATTACCTATGCACAATCAAAAATCAGCTATTGTCTTCGACGAAGAACGCGCTTCTACCTACGACCAAAGAGCAGCTAAGTTAGCGCCATTGCGTGACACGCTTCATCTGCTGACTCGCCTGGTACTATCGGATCTCCCTACTGACGCCCATATTCTTTGCGTTGGAGTCGGGACTGGCTTGGAGTTGATTTATCTTGCTCAAGAATTTCCACGATGGCAATTCATAGCGGTAGAGCCCGCGAGTGCGATGCTTGACATTTGTCGCCAGAAAGCTGAAGAGCATGGGATAGCATCGCGTTGTACCTGGCATGAAGGCTATCTTGATTCATTACCGGCATCGGCCCCTTTCGATGCGGCAACTTGCCTTCTGGTTTCTCACTTCTTTATGCAGCAGCAGGAGAGACGACAATTCTTCAGCCAAATTGCTTCACGACTTCGCCCTCAAGGATATTTAGTGAGTGCGGATTTGGCTTCTGATATGTCTGCCCCAGCCTATCAAGAGCTTTGTGAAATGTGGACTCGAATGTTGAGGTATGCAGAATATCCCGATGAGGATATTGAAAAATTTTTGACCGCTCACGGTCGAGATGCTGCTGTTTTACCACCCAATGAAGTCGCAGCAATCATCACATCGAGCGATTTTGAGTCCCCTGTATTGTTCTTGCAGACTCTTTTCATGCATGCTTGGTATACACAGCGAACATCGCTAGATTAAAAGTCTTCAACAGCCACCTAATAGTGCTGTTGCTTACCGAGTCTGTCGAGCTGGTCGGGTGAGTTCAAAACGTTAGTAACGGCGGATGAACGAGGGAATCTAATGCTATTCAAACACTCTATCGACGCACTGATACGGGATTGGTTGTTTGAAACTTACTCCGGTTTCTGAATCAGCCTCTCCCATCGACGCTGCTTCGCTTTGGGGTCAATGCCCAGCAAACGTACATAGTCACCAGAATGATTGGCCAAAAATTGTTCCACCTGGGTTAGCACCTGAGCCTCATGGGAGCTGGTAATCGTAGGGCCACTCTGCCAGGAACCTACCTTGAATCGTCGCGCATCGGCAAATTCCAGACCAATATGATTTCCCTGGCGAAGTTGTTGTCGGATGATGTCTACAATATCTGCCTGTAAGGGGTGAGTCGCTTTACCATTTTGATGCATACGCCGAGAGCCATTACTGGAGCCATTACCAGAGACCGAATTCTGCAAAGGGGTGATACAGGCGCCATCGTTAGCACAGCGATACCCGGCCCGTAAGGCTTGATTTACTTCGACCACGTGGTGAGAGAAGGTGCGATCGCTATCATTAGCATCCGGTAACCGATCGGCGGCC
>CALCPB010000456.1 GCA_937897665.1 uncultured Halomicronema sp.
ATTTAAGCGTAGCGGCGGTCTGGGGGGAATAGGTCAGGACTTTTGCAAACTTAAGTAATTGCAAAGGTTGAGGCGATCAAGCGGCCCTAGCCAAAGCGATAGCCAAAGCCGCGCAGGGTGACAATGTACTGCGGATTGCTGGGGTCGCCCTCAACTTTTTCGCGCAGCCAGCGAATGTGAACATCAACGGTTTTGCGATCGCCCATAAAGTCTGGTCCCCAAACCTGATCAATCAGTTCTTCCCGCTTCCACACCCGGTTGGGATGATTCATAAAGAGTTCAAGAATGCGAAACTCCTTGGGTGCCAGGGCTACCTCGCGGTCGTCTACCGTGACCCGCAGTTCATTCAAATACAGAGCAATATCGCGGTAGATCAGCACCGAGGCGTCGGGGGGGGCTTGGGCGCGTCGATAACGTCGCAAGAGTGCTCGACAGCGGGCAATCAGTTCTCGCATGCCAAAGGGCTTGGCCAAATAGTCGTCAGCACCTACTTCTAAGCCCACGACGCGATCGGTCTCGCTGCCCTTTGCACTCAAAATCAATACGGGGATATCCCAATTGCGGTGGCGAATCAAGCGACAGAGATCGAGCCCCCCGACCCCTGGCAACATCAGATCTAGAATGGCCAAATCAAACGGCGGCAACTCGGCAGAACGGCTCCAAACGGGATTGCCCAGCAGCTCTAGTGCTAAGGAGCCCGTTTCGGCCACATCGACTCGATAGCCTTCTTCTTTCAGTGCCAGGCTCACAGTCTCACGAATGAGCGCTTCATCGTCAACAATCAAGATGCGGTCTTGTTGCAGCGTGATACCGGATTGATAATGACTTTCTTTGTGTTGCACCATAGGTCGCTGTTCAAGTTGGTTCCGCCTCATCCTGCATCTCTGGGCTGGGCTACCGGCCGGGCTCAGGCTGCAGTCAGTAGCCCACTCAGGCCGGTGCCTAGTTGCCATCGCGCTGCTCTCCCCACCAGCTCTGCCATCATCCCAAGGGAGAACGAGTCGAGCCGATGTGGCGGTCAGCCGACCTTGAGCGCGCGACGACACCGCCATAACAGCCTTTGTCAAGCCGTATGATCTGTTGTCATGCTTAAGGGCAAAAGATCAAGAGGTTAAGTATTGCTCGATCTGGCCTTAATCTTCTGAAAATAGTTTTTTCGCCTGTATTGAGGAGTAGACGGTGCAGATCAGCTCGCCCAGCAGCAGCAGTTTCCCTATAAACTTTTGGCAGCGGCTACCATAGAGATAGAAAACTGTTGTGGTTTATCCCCTGCAATAACATGGCCCAGTTTCCTTGGCTTCGCTCTAGCCTTAATCGGCTCACCTTTTTGAGTCGACCCGTGCCGTTGGCCTCGACGCTAGGGGTATTACTACTCAGCATTTTTCTGTGGGAATACAGCCGCAACCCGGAATGGTTTGGCTCATTTGCTCAAGACAATGGGGCTTCGCCTGAGGGGACGCTTGATCGCTCGACGTTGACCCCTGCTGAGCAGGCCGCGGTTGCTGACATTGATAATCTGTCAGTGCTGATGAACGAATTGGGCGTTGAGTCAGGGGGTGTACCGACCCTGCAATCGATCGCGATCGGACAAGATGAAGATGAGAACGCGATCGCTAATGATCTGCTGTCGCTCTCGCAGCCCGGCACGACCAGTACGGCCAACCCCAATACCAGCATCTTCAACCAGTATCTAGAGCAATACCAGTTTGGGCGACAGCGCCCCACTAATCTCTCGGCAGCCTCTTCAAATGGCTTCACCAACAGCCCTGCAGCGGTGACTGGGCCGTCAGGGGCACTCAGCCCTACTACAGTACGCGTTAACCCCTTGACGTTAGTACTGCAGGGCCAAAATGCCCTGGCTCCCGGCATGCAGCCCAGCAATCAGACAGTTTTAGAAGCCGCCTTACAGTCACAAACCACCCCGACAACTGCTGACACTACTAATGCGACTGACAACGCCACCGCGACTGAAACAGTGACCGAGTCCGCTTTGCCCACGGGAGAGTTTGGCTCTCAAGCCGTGACGATCCCTGGCGTTGCGTTTCCGGTTTTACCGACGCTGCCACAAATGTCACCGCCACCAGGTACGACGGGCTATACTGCCCCCGCTTCGCTTGAGCTGATGCCGCCCCTGCCAGGCAGCAATAGCACCGGAGCCGTGCCACCGGTAGCGCCGCTATCAACTGTGGGGGGCAGCACGGGCGTGCCAGCCGGAACTGCTGTGCCCAATCTCAACACGCCGCAGGTGGATGTGAGCAACGGGTATACGCCTTACACGCCAGTCGTGCCCAGTGCCACGCCGATTACTCCAGGGGTTAACCCGTCACCGTTTGCCGTGCAGCGGCCACCGGGTTCCTACATTGGCGGCGGCTATATCAACACGTTTTCTAATCCCTCGGGGCCGCCTAACTAAGCCGGATATTTCCTCTCCTGGGAGGGGCCGAGGGGTGGGTGGATTGCAAGTTGCAGAGGGTAGAAGGGTTCAAGGTGCAGGGAAGGGTCTTGCCGCCAGCGCTCCGGCGATTCAAAGTGTCCAAACCTGCCTGCGGGTCGCTATACCCGCGACTTTGCTGACTTTCTGTTCCATCAGCAAAGTTTGATCTTCAATCATTAACCAGAGAACGGTGGCCGCTAGTTAGTGATCGCCCCCAAGAGCGATCGCCCTAATCGATTAATCTGACGGGCAGCCTGAATGTGGGGCTCATCGGGCACGATGGGGATGATGGTGGCGGCTTCGCCGATCCCACACTGGGCGATCGCCGCATTAGCTGCCTCCAAGCCGGTGACATAGGCCTTCTCCTGTGACCAAGAACCGTGGCGCGTGACAATCCAGTCACCGCTCATGAAGACGTTGCTAAAGCTGGTCTGGCCCGGCAGCAGATAGCGATAGCTGCCAGGAGCAAAGTGACTCACAGCCTGCGGTAGACGAATCACGCTGTGATCGACAATGCGCGCTGCGCCAAACGCTGGTAGGCAGCCCGCCAGATTAGCCTGTACCAGGGGCAAAATCTCAGCGTCGCTCAAGGGCAAGAACTGGTTAGCGTGGTAATAGTCCACCTCAAT
>CALCPB010000457.1 GCA_937897665.1 uncultured Halomicronema sp.
CCTCCGCAGAGCCGACTAGACTGGGGAGACGCTGCAGGGCGCTAATCTGAGCGGTGCTGATCTGGCGGGGGCAAGCTTGCGCGATGCTGACCTGCGAGACCTGCGGCTGCAAGGGGCGAATCTGAACCAGGTCGATTTTGCCGGTGCTCTGTTCACGAATCCGACTGGGCGTGCGGACGACGATTTTGTGGCAGCGATTCCCGACCTCAGCATGGGCGACCAATATCAAGGCGTCGACTTTAGCGGTGGTCAAAACTTAGATGCGACCCAGCTCAGCTTTATCTGCACTCAAGGTGGCTTACATTCTGCCTGTGGTGTCTCAACGCAGGAATAACCGCCATGCAGCGCACTCGTCTATCTACGCTGATTGAGTCGATCTCTAACCAATTTGGCCGCTGGCTATACAACCCTTGGCGGCGGTTGTCTTTGGTGATTATTGGTCTGCTGTTTGGCAATTTTTTTGGGATTGCGATTTCGTAGATCGCCGGACAGGCGGCCAAACTCGATGTGGTAGTGTCAGCTGTTTTGCTCGCAGCGACCGAATTGGTCAACTGG
This sequence comes from uncultured Halomicronema sp., assembly GCA_937897665.1. GTDB lineage: Bacteria > Cyanobacteriota > Cyanobacteriia > Phormidesmidales > Phormidesmidaceae > Halomicronema. Next base: position 556 of record CALCPB010000457.1, read on the forward strand.
CTGGTCTATCGCCGTCCCCCACCCGAACTGCCCCGCCGTCGAACCTTGTTTTTAGAAGTATTGAACGCGCTCAAGATCGGCTTCATTTATAGTCTCTTTGTCGAGGCGTTTAAGCTGGGCAGTTAGGGCGTTTTTCAAAAATAATGTCCCAGATCGCGGCGGTTGGGCACTGCCCAACCCTTCCAGAGCGTGCTGAGCGCTTAATGGGCTGCCGGTAGAACGGCAGCTGGTCAAGCTGGCTAACGCCAGTTCGGGCAAGCCAAACTCCGTTTCTTTCCTCTCTGGGGAGGGACGATGGGGGAGGGGTGAACTCTCAGTGGGAGGAGCGATACTCACCCTGCCTTTGGCAACCCTCTCCAGAGGGGATGGTCGCCTCAATCGGCGGGTAAGTTTGCCTCATATTCTTATCCCGAACTCAGGTTAGCTAGAAACTGTCGCGATCGCGCCTCAACCGCAGGCCAATCTTCACGCCGCAGCAGCGCTTGGGGAAATAAGCTGCTGGCCACCCCGATCGCGATCGCCCCCTGTTCCAAATAGGTGCGGCCATCCGTTAGGGCGATTCCCCCAGTGGGAATGAGGGGAATATGGGCCAGCGGGCCTTGCAGATGACGAATATAAGCCGGCCCCCCCAATGCCTGGCAGGGAAACACCTTGACCCCCATGGCTCCCAGTTGCCAGGCGGCCATAATTTCAGTCGGGGTCAGGGCGCCCGGCACCATGGGAATGCCGTGGTGCTGGCCCAACTGCATCAGCGCCGTCTCCGTATGGGGCATAAAGCTAAACTGAATTCCCGCTGCGATCGCATCTTGCAGATCCGGTATTGATAGCAGGGTGCCGCCCCCCACCAGACAATCCCCCGGCAGGGTGGTGCGCAGCTGATTAACCAAGTCGCCAGGGCGATCGCTAGTCCACGTTACTTCGAGGAGACGAAAGCCACCCTTCACGGCTGCTTGCGCCATCTGAATGCCGGTTTCTAAGCTGGTAGCCCGCAGAATGGCGATCGCGCGATGCTTTCTCAACGCCGCTAACCAAGTCGCTCTGTCCATCACTGCTACCCAGCCCAAAATCTCCACCATAGCTTGTGAACCAACGGGGGTATATCCGTTCTCAGTGAGCGGACTCCTGAGTCAATCTTGGCAAGGCAGGGGGAGCCGAGGGGCAGGGGAGCCAGATCTGTAGCCTGGTTTTAGAGCATTGGTATTAAACAGTGGCGATGCGCCGACAGACTACCGCAGTGAGAGGAGTTCCGTTAAGATTCAGAAGTAGTTAGGTTAACGATAACACCGCTAGTCGGTGACACTGGCTGGTCAAGCCCTCACCCCTGGGTTTGAGCGGCTTCCATCCTCGCCGTTGACACCTGGCTATGGAACGCTTCACGCGCTACAGCCACTCGCTGTTCAGACATTGACGCTATGACGCTGCCAAATGCTTCAGAACGAGCCCTCGAACAGGCCAAGCTGCTACTTGCCGAGTACAGCTTTGACCTGAGTGGTTTTCGTGTCGGCGAGCTAATGGCCATTTGGCAAGAGCATCTTAAAATCGAGCCCAGCTGGATTCGTGCTGCGGTGCTCGAAGCGCTCTATCAGGGCCGATACAAAGCATTTTCAGTCGAGCAAATTCTGCAAGGTTGGAAGCGGCGCGGTCATCCTGTGCGACATTTCAACAGTGAGTTTGAGCGGATTGTGTTTGGGCCGATTGACCCGCTCATTAGCAAGTATGCGCCGCTGACGGGCCGCCGCCCGTCTGAACTGATGGCCCCTCAATCCCCCACTCGTCAGCCGACGCTGCCCCCCACGACCAGCAACGAACCAGTGACTAGCAGTGAACCGGTAGAACCGCCGACGGAAACCCCGAACATGCCTTCCCCTGATGTCGCCGACTTGGTGGAGCCATCGGAGCCCGATGCGGCGGCGGTTCCCCACCCACCCACGGCGCCTAGCGAATCCCGCTTAGTTGCCGCCCCAACCCCGACATCGGCGACTGAACTGTCCCAACCGGCTTCACGCTTTCCCCAACCGGCACCGATTCAAAAATTTACCCCTCAGTTAGAAGCCTCAGAGTTTTACTATCGCCTGCAGTCCGTTGCCCGAGATTTTTAGGCTAACGGTCTGCGCTCGGCGTATGCAGTTGCTTGGGCTGGCTGTTGATCCGGAACTGACGGTGCAGAGCGATGAGCCGCTGCCTGCCTGCGGCATTCTGAATTTTTCTATGTCTCCAATTTGGTGGGCGATCGATACATTTTTCTTCAGCCATCTAGCAACGCTTGAGACCATCTGCCTGCGTGGGGCGGTGGTCTCAAGCGTTGCTCCTGGGCAAACCGCCGCCCAATCGCCGTCAAAACCGATACAGTAAAGAAAACGTAACGTTTTCGAAAAAGGCAGAGGCAACGATATGCGCGTAATTCTCATGACCGGCAAAGGCGGAGTCGGCAAGACTTCTGTTGCCGCAGCAACCGGTTTACGTTGCGCTGAGATGGGTCATAAAACTTTGGTGCTCAGCACCGACCCGGCTCACTCCTTAGCCGACAGCTTTGATATGGAACTCGGACATGACCCTCGTCCCGTGCGGCCCAACCTGTGGGGGGCTGAACTCGATGCGCTGCGAGAGTTAGAAGGCAACTGGGGGGCAGTCAAGCGCTACATCACGGATGTGCTGCAGGCTCGTGGCTTAGACGGCGTGGCCGCTGAAGAACTGGCGATTTTGCCGGGCATGGACGAGATTTTTAGCCTGGTGCGCATGAAGCGGCACTACGACGAGCGCGAATACGACGTGTTGATTATTGACTCGGCACCCACCGGTACTGCCCTGCGCCTGCTGAGCCTGCCCGAAGTCGCCGGTTGGTATATGCGCCGCTTTTATAAACCGTTTGAAGCTGTATCGGCGGCGCTGCGCCCCCTGGTAGAACCACTTTTTCGCCCAGTGGCGGGGTTCTCATTGCCAACCAAAGAGGTGATGGATGCCCCCTATGAGTTTTATGAGCAGCTAATCGAGCTGGAAAAAGTATTGACTGACCCGACGACGACCTCCGTGCGGCTGGTGACCAATCCCGAAAAAATGGTCATCAAAGAATCGCTGCGCGCCCACGCTTACCTCAGCCTTTACAACGTGGGTACGGATTTAGTGGTGGCCAATCGCATCATTCCCGACTCGGTCGAAGATCCTTTTTTCCAACGGTGGAAGGATCAGCAGCAACAATCTCGCCAAGAGATTCGCGAAGCTATCCGCCCGCTGCCGGTGCGCGAGGTTCCGCATTAATCGGAAGAAATGTGAGGCC
>CALCPB010000458.1 GCA_937897665.1 uncultured Halomicronema sp.
ATGGGAGACCGTGGCTTGAGCAAGGGCCTGCTGGCGCGTGGGGAGCCCTCGAGGCTGGGGCGCGATCGCGACGGCAAAAACTACCCGATAGAGAGTGAAGTAATTGGGTCAAATCAGCCAGGTTCTCGTGGTTTGATGAGGTAGGCGTCACACCATACAGGCACCGGCTCAGGGAGCTTTCTGTAATTAAACCCTCTCTTGCAGTCCACTCTGATCGACTATCGATTGAGGATGGCCGCAAATCATGCCGTCGCCCCAGTTAGTTCGACGAGGTGGCCTGTGGCCCAACCAGTGCCCTCGGAAGCTACCGTTTACACACATCTGGTAAACGGATTCGAAATTCTGCGTGAGTCCCCTTTTTCCTCACCATTCTGAGATCAGGTCGGCGTCCACAATTTCCCAAAAGCCAGAGATTCAGGGGGACAGTCCCTTGCCATAATCAACCAGAGACTGCTGTATCAGCCATGCGCTTCGTCGCCTTCAGGCTCGCCCACTACGTCCGCATTACCTATGACCGCTAATCCTCCGGAGTCATCGTTGAGATTTGATATCGTCACCCTGTTTCCTGACTTCTTCACCTCGGCCTTGCAGTCGGGGCTGTTGGGCAAAGCGCTGGCGCGGGGAATCGCCTCCGTCAACTTAGTCAATCCTCGCGATTTCACCACGGATAAGCACCGCAAGGTTGATGACGAACCCTACGGTGGTGGCGTCGGCATGTTGATGAAGCCAGAGCCCATTTTTGCGGCAGTCGAGTCTTTGCCAGTGTATCCTCGCCGCGAAGTCATCTTGCTCACCCCCCAGGGTGAAACCATGACTCAGCCTCTGTTTCGCACGCTCAACACCACGTTGGATCAGATGGTGCTGATTTGCGGCCATTACGAAGGAGTGGATGAACGGGTGCTGCATCTGGTCGATCGCGAGGTGTCGCTGGGTGATTTTGTCCTCACCTGCGGTGAAATCCCGGCGTTGACCCTGATTAATGGGGTCGTGCGACTGCGTCCCGGCACGGTGGGTAAAGCTGATTCGCTAAAGTTCGAAAGCTTTGAAGCCGATCTGTTGGATTATCCCCAGTACACGCGACCAGCAGAGTTTCGCCACTGGTCGGTACCGGCGGTGTTGAGATCGGGCGATCACGGCGCGATCGCCCAGTGGCGTCAAGCACAGCAGATTGAGAGAACGCGGCAGCGGCGGCCTGATCTTTATCAAACTTGGCAAAGGCAACAAAATGCTGATGACCCTCAGTAATCCCGCTGAGTTCAGTCCCCAATTTTGATTAAAATCTTATGGAGTGAACGAAAACTTCATCAAATGTGTCGGAGATCACTTAAGCTCTAAGTAAATTTGCTACCATAATGAACATGAGCATACGGATTGGCAATGGCTACGATATCCATCGCCTAGTCGCCGACCGTCCTTTAATTATCGGCGGCGTCAACATTGCACACGACAAGGGATTGCTAGGTCATAGTGATGCCGACGTGCTGACCCATGCCGTTGCCGATGCTTTGCTAGGAGCCCTCAGTCTGGGCGATATTGGCACCTACTTTCCCCCCAGTGACCCCCAATGGGCGGGTGCCGATAGCCTCATTCTCTTAGCTCAGGTCTATCAGATGGTGCGCGATCGCGGTTGGGCGATCGCCAATGTCGATAGCGTGATCGTCGCTGAACGCCCCAAGTTAAAGCCCCACATTGCCGACATCCGGAAGTCTCTCGCCGAGGTGTTGGCGCTTGCCCCCGATCAGGTGGGCGTAAAGGCGACAACAAATGAAAAATTAGGCCCCACCGGTAGAGAGGAAGGGATCGCGGCCTATGCTGTAGTGCTGATCTCTCAATCGGCTTAAGCAGCGTGAAATCCACCGAACGACCGGCTTTTACAGCCCAAATTGCCTCTAAAGGATGATTTCGAGCCGCGAAAGCAGTTTGTGTCTCTCACAATACTTTTCGGCTTATGAAATTTTAGTTAATATTGCTTCGCGTTTAGTGAACTTTTTGTAAAGTGACTGCTCGTTTTTGAATGTCATCGGGGAATCCTCTGAGGTATTGAAGCACGGGCATCTTTGCGAAGTGAGTCGATCAGGATTAGCTAGATTCAACGATCTACAGTTTGCACAGAATGAACATCTACCAAAATCACCCATTTACGATCGCGGGTACGTTTAGCAAAGAGGCTGCTTGCGACAAAGTTAGTCCGTTTAATTTGAGGTGGGGCTATTCTGTCCCAGAGTGGTTTCAATCAACGCCTCCCGAGCGGGTCGGGCTCAATGGCGAATATGACTACTTTGGGCTCAAGAAGCGGGTGGAGGCGGTTTTTGCTTGCCAGTTCGCGGCTTCGGAGTTGGCTCATCTCTCGGTGACGCAGCGAGGACGGGTCGTGATTTTGCAGGGCATCGTACCTGATGCCGCAGTACTCTGCCGCTTAGTTGACGCTGCCAGTCGGGTGGAAGGGGCAATTCGAGTCGATACGGCCTGGGTCACCTGCGCCACTGAAGTGCATGCCTGTGTCGCGGTTTAGCAACCCGACTTGAGCCGACTCGATGACCTTGATCGCAGCCAGCAGACCCCTCTGATGAGAACGAACTGACGGCTCCCAAGTCACCCTGGGCTCTGGAGCTGCCTCTAGGAAGCTGCGGCAGTCTCACTCACCGTCACCCGAGCCCGGAGCAAACAACGATTGTCGGAGTATTGACTCAATGTCGCCTGCGGTAGATACCCCCCAGATTCGCCAGCAGGCTTTGAGTTTAGGCTTTCATCAGGTGGGCATTGCCCGAGTCGACAGTAGCGCCGCTGCCACAACTCAACAAAATGACGCCCTGCAGCGCTGGTTGGCCCAGGGATTTCAGGCTGACATGGCTTGGATGACGAACCCCCGACGGCAAGATATCACTCAGGTCATGCCCGACGTGCGATCGCTGATCTGCGTTGCGCTCAACTACTACACACCGCATCAGCGCCCCAATAATCCCGACACAGGCAAGATTTCTCGCTCTGGCTGGGGTCGCGACTACCACCGGGTGATGCACAAAAAGCTGAAGGCGCTATCCGACTGGCTGCGATCGCGCGACGCCACTATTCACACTCGCTTTTATGCCGATACTGGCCCCGTCGCCGATAAGTTTTGGGCACAACAGGCGGGGCTCGGGTGGATTGCCAAAAATGGTAATCTCATCACCCGCAACTACGGTTCGTGGGTCTTTTTGGGCGAAATCTTGACGAACGCTGAGCTGGTGTCAGACGCGCCTCATACCGAGCATTGCGGCACCTGCACCCGCTGCCTAGAGGCCTGCCCCACCCAAGCGATTACGGCACCCTATGTCGTCGATGCGAACCGCTGCATCGCCTACCATACCATCGAAAACCGGGATGATGCTTTGCCCAAGGCGATCGCTGACAACATGACCGGTTGGGTGGCGGGGTGCGACATCTGCCAAGACGTTTGCCCTTGGAACCAGCGGTTTGCTCAACCCACTAACGTTGAAGATTTTCAGCCCTACGCTGACAATGTTGCTCCTGCTCTCAAGGATTTGGCCCACCTCGACGAGGCCGAGTGGAATCGCCGGTTTCCGGCTTCGGCACTGCGACGCATTAAACCGGCGATGTGGCGGCGCAATGCTCAGGCCGCACAAAACAGCCACCGTTCCTAGCTGCCACCGACAGTTAACGTCTCGATCAGTCTCGTAACACTTCTTGACAGGGCGGCGACTAGGGCGAAGGCGATCGATAGGATAATAAACAGGACTTTATAATCCGGTCGTTCAGCGGCTCGTTCACCCTGCTGAACTGACCTCAGACCGGTCTTTAAGAGGAAAATACTTTGGTCAGCACTGCCCCATTAAAAACCACCCAATCAGCCGAAATCTTCGCCGCCGCTCAACAGCTCATGCCCGGTGGTGTTAGCTCTCACGTACGTGCCTTCAAGTAGGACGGCGGTCAGCCTAACGTCTAAGATCGGGTGAAAGGAGCCTACATTTGGGACGTTGACAACAACCAATACATTGATTACGTCGGCACTTGGGGCCCGGCCATTTGTGGGCATGCTCACCCCGACGTGCTGCAAGCGCTGGCCGCCGCCCTCGAAAAAGGCACCAGCTTTGGCGCACCCTGCTATTTAGAGAATGTGCTGGCCGAGATGGTAATTGATGCCGTCCCCAGCATTGAAATGGTACGGTTTGTCAACTCGGGCACCGAAGCCTGCATGGCTGTTTTGCGCCTCATGCGCGCCTTCACCGGTCGCGACAAAATCATCAAATTTGAGGGTAACTACCACGGCCACGCCGACATGTTTTTGGTCAAGGCAGGTTCCGGCGTTGCCACTTTGGGGCTACCCGATTCCCCGGGCGTGCCGAAAGCGGCTACTCAAAGCACCCTGACTGCGCCCTACAACGACTTGGCAGCGGTCAAGAAACTCTTTGAGGACAACCCTGGTGAGATCTCTGGGGTGATTTTGGAACCGGTCGTGGGCAATGCCGGGTTCATCGTTCCGGAAATGGAATTTTTGACCGGCCTGCGTGAACTCACCCGCGAGCATGATGCCCTGCTGGTGTTTGACGAAGTGATGACTGGCTTCCGCATTGCCTACGGTGGTGCCCAAGAAAAGTTTGGCGTCACCCCGGATCTGACCACCCTGGGCAAAATCATTGGCGGCGGGCTACCGGTGGGAGCCTACGGCGGTCGCCGCGACATTATGGCAATGATCGCCCCCGCCGGCCCGGTATACCAAGCCGGGACTCTATCGGGCAATCCGTTAGCGATGACGGCAGGCATCAAAACCCTCGAAATCTTGCAGCAGCCGGGCACCTATGAGCAGCTCGAAGCGACAACGAACAAGCTGATCACGGGACTGTTGGCCGCAGCCCATGAAACCGGCCATGCGGCCACCGGCGGCAATATCAGCGCCATGTTTGGCATGTTCTTTACCGACCAGGCTGTCCACAACTTTGCTGATGCCAAGCAGGCGGATACCGACAAATTTAGCCGATTCCATCGCGGCATGTTAGAAGCGGGAGTGTATCTGGCGCCGTCGCAGTACGAAGCGGGATTTAGTTCCTTAGCCCACACTGACGCCGACATTGACCAGAC
>CALCPB010000459.1 GCA_937897665.1 uncultured Halomicronema sp.
GTTGAGGATGCAGCGACCACCGATGAAGATGTCCCGGTGGTCATCGACGTCTTAGTCAACGACACTGACGCCGATGCGGACGAACTCAGCGTCACAGCCGTGGGCACTGCCACCAACGGCGAAGTCATCATTAATGAAGATGGCACTCTTACTTACACACCCACCGCGGGATTCAGTGGCGAAGACTCCTTCACCTACACCGTCAGTGATGGGCTTGAGGAAGTGACTGCGTCCGTTGCCGTCACCGTCAACAACGTCAACGAAGCGCCGGTGGCCGTAGAGGATACCGCTACCACTGACGAAGACGTGCCGGTCACGATCGAGGTGCTGGCCAATGACACCGATGCTGATGCTGATGAGTTGACCGTGACAGCCGTGGGGACTGCCTTTAATGGTGAGGCTGTCATCAACGATGACGGTACTGTCACCTATACACCCACCGCAGGCTTCAGCGGCGAAGACACTTTCACCTCCACCGTCAGCGACGGTCTGGAAGAAGCAACTGCTGCCGTTACTGTGATTGTGGGCGCGCTCAATGAAGCACCAGTGGCCGTTGACGATATCTTTGACGGTGAGCAAGGTGCCAACATCAGCGGCAACGTGCTGAGCAATGACAGTGACCCCAACGGGGATGTTTTAATCGTTGGTTTGAGTGATACGGATACCGTCGAGAACGGCATCCTGGAACTCAATCAGGACGGTAGTTTTGCCTATACCCCGAATGAGGGCTTCACCGGCACCGATGGCTTCAGCTACGTGCTGAGTGATGGGCTGCTGACCGATACCGCTGCTGTGACATTGAACATCAATGGCAATGGTGGAGGCCCAGGCACACCCACGACGCTGGGACTGTTTGACTATGAGGAGTTCCTGCGGTTTGAAGGCATCAGCGCCGTCGCGCCTGCTGATGAAGTGGGAGGCTTGGCATTGGCGCAACTCTTTGACGAGAGCTTCTATTTAGACCAGAACCCCGATGTGCTTGCAGCAGTTAGTAGTGGACAACTGAGCTCTGGCTACGCTCACTTTGTGAGCTCTGGCATCTCAGAAGGCCGCGCCCCCAGCATTCTCTATGATGAAGCCTTTTATCTGGAGATGAATGCTGACGTTGCTGCAGCGGTTAATGAGGGTAGTTTGTCGAGTGGGTTGACCCATTTCCTCAACGTCGGTCATTTAGAGAACCGCGACCCGAGTAGCGTATTCAGTCAGGAAGATTACCTGACGAATAATCCGGATGTCAGCACAGCCGTAGATGGCGGTCTCATTGGTAGCGGCTTTGAACACTTCGTGGAGTCTGGCGCTGAAGAGAACCGCTTACCTTTGTCTCTCTATGACGAAAGTTTCTACTTAGCGAACAATCCGGATGTCGCGGCTGCGGTGGCGAGCGGACAGTTGCCCAACGGCTTTGAACACTTTGTCGTGGCTGGGCAGAGTGAGGGACGGGCCCCCAGCAGTCTCTACAACGAGGCCAGCTATTTGAGCTTGAATGCCGACGTGGCCGCCGGTGTCACTGCTGGCAGCTTCAGTAGCGGATTCGATCACTACGAGCAATTCGGACGTTTTGAAGGACGCCCGGTGTTCGCGTAGAGAGAGGATTGCTAGAGGTTCAACCCCGACCAACTGGGTAGCATCTTGGGGTTGAATATTGCCAAAGGGGAAGGAGCGATCGCAGTGCGTTAGTCTCCTTCCCCTTTTTTAGTCATCGGCGAGTGCGGCTCTCGTCTAAAACAGGTGAGAGTCTTTAGAGTCACCCCAATTGCGGCTACCCCCCGGCGCAATTTGCGAATATTCCAGGTGGGTGATCGCCCCGCTACCGGGATATTCCACTTCTAGACGCTGAATGGCCATGTCGAGGCTGGCAAAAATGCGCAGCGAATTGTCACCTGTGAAGTCTGGATTCACGAGTGCCTCAACGCTGCTCAGATTGAACGTCATCGCGGCCTCGGTATCGTCAGCGCCGGCGTAGAACCGAATAAAGCCTTCGCCCCGATCGCGATCGTCAAAGTCCAAAAATCCCAATTTCAAGTCTTTGATCGCCTGCTCAAAGTGAAAGGTAATCGTGCCACCACGAGCATCATCATCCGGATTGCCCAGATTACTGCGATCCTTCCGCTTACTGTTATCTTCTTGAATGATGAGCACATTGCCCTGTGCCTCAGTACCAAAGGCGTCGCCAGTGGCCAAATCATGGTCGCCGCCAGAGCACTTCGGCAAAGATTTATCGCTAGAGCCTTGTGGACGGCAGTTACTGTCAAACAACCGCAGGGGGAGCGATGCCTGCTTGTCACCCTTCAGATTCCGGTTGGAGTCAACGCTGATGTTGACCCCGTACTGAGCCCATTCATCGCCCACAATGTAGGTGCCCGTTGCGAAATCATCAAAGTCAATCATAAAAGACTCGAATAAGGGCTCAGTCGCCGATGACGATGACGTCGCTGAGCCCCCTAACTGCCCCGCTGATGCGCTGGGCGAATTCGCAATTATCAGGGTGGGCGAAAGCGCGATCGCGCTCATCAAAACAAAGAAAATACGCATTTCCATACTCTGTAAATGTTGCCTGGGGTTTGACGCCTTGACCAGAGGAAGGCGGACTCAAACCAAGCAAAGGTGTATAGTCGAACACAACACTACCGTCCGTATATACCGCATGGAAATCCGCAAGCACCCTTCTTATTGGAAACTTCGCAAAGGTGTAAAAACTTAAAACCGGATTAAGTAGTGTATAAAGTCCTCAAAAAGTCAGTCTATATACTGAGTCTTTGGGCTCAGGTCAGAACCCAGAATGTCTTGCTAACAAGCGTGAGTTCCGAGTAAACCGATCACGCCAATGATCAATCGGGCATTTTTTTTGATATTGAGGGAGCGTCACTAACGGCCCATCTGGCCAACTTTATGACCAGGCGATTGAGGCTGGCGACGACGCACACCCATTGCCGTTATGGATCAAGGCGATCGCTTTTGCATGGCCGTTGTAGCCACATCGCCTTAGCCACTCTCCCCCAAGAGTTAAGTTCCATACCCGAATATCAGTTCTCGGTTGCCGGACTGCAGATGTCGTCAGCAGAGACGGAAGCACTGGAGGGTAGAGGAGACCGATTTATATGACGGCTCTAACGCATCGAGAGCAATCCTCGCTGCAGCAGTGACTTTGAGCCCAGTAGCTTGAGTCCCTTTATTTCGAAGGGTAGGGCAGATCAAGCTGCGAGGCTATTGGCAAAGCCATACATGACTCAGGCTAACCGTTGGCTTCACCCCAAAGTACCCCATAGCCACCGATAAACAGAGGCTAAAGATGGCAAAGCCAGGCATCATTATGAATCCTCAAATATGATTTGCGAGAGCAGTTCGCATCCTGAGTCGTTGCTCAGCGAATGGGTAATGGATATGTCATCAGAATCACTGCAACGAGCGATCATTCTGTCGATAGCATAAACACCTTCTCAATCAATTGAAGCTCTAACTATTATCGTTTTCATCCACCATTTTCTTGAGGTGAAGATAGGCTTCTTCCGGGGTAAGCTGTTCGGCCTTTTCGTCAGGAATATAGAACTCCCAGCTATCCGGAAAATGACGGACAACAAAGCTGGGAATCAAACCGGCTTTCAACGCTACTCGTCCCAGATTTTCGGCCTGTTCTGCCAGGTTGATCTCGTCCGTAAATTTAGAGGCCATCATCGTTTCCTGTTAATGAGAACTTTGCCTGTTGCCAGCTTCGAGCTCGCTCTGTGAAACCCTTCGAGCTTTCAGAGCGCACACTGCTGCAGCTCCACAGTTAGCATACTTCGGAACGTCGTGTTGAGCAGTTCGTGGGGGAGGAGCCCTTAATAAGTGCCTTGACGGCGATCGCCAAACCTCGCTTCAGCTTGGGGTGCTTCAATCAATCCTGGGGTGACTAGAGCATTGCCCGTAGCAAACATGTAAGTCCTCAAAATATCGGCCTGCACCTCTAGCAACCAGGCATTCGAGAGCCCACCAAAGTCGATGGCTTTCAGCCCAATATCCTGGAGTAGGGCAGTCGTGATTTGCTTGGCCTCAGCATCATCGCCAGCGATGAATCCCTGTATACCTGCCGTCTGCAGCGTGGCGGCATCACAGTTAAACACTTCCATCGCCTGATTGTTCAGTGCTTTGACGACCTTAGCAGCGGGCACATCCTGTTGAGTTGCCACCGCCAGGGCATTGAGAAAGTCTTCTGGCTGGTACTCACGGGGAAAATCTCGATTGTTGAGATCGAGGATGATCTTGCCCGCGACCACCGACGTTGATGCCAAAAAGCTAGAAGGCACTGCGCGGACGCTACTGGCAATAACGTCGCAGGATGCGGCTACCTCGTCGTTCGTACCGCCAGTTGCGCCCAGCCCGATTTCTGCGGCGATCGCCCGCGCTTTATCAGCATCCCGCGAACCAAACATGATGTCATGACCTGCGACAGCCCAGGCTCCGCCTAGCACGCGCGCCATGTTACCACTGCCCCAAAATCCAATCTTCATACTCAACATCTCCGAATTGAGAAGTTTTTTGCCTCAAATTGCCGACGCTAGCCGCCACAGCTTCAGGTCAATCTACTGTTGGCAGGCAGCAAAATAGAAGCCTAATATCACTTCTCGAGAATACCAGCGCTTAAAGGACGCCGATCGCACAAATGCCACATAGGCCAGCAAAACAAACATGATAGACAATATCAACTGTTCAAAAACAAGTGCTCTGACACGAATGAGATTCAACAGAATCACTAGGCTGATCAGCAGAAAGCCACAGGAGATGTTTCTGTACATGATGTGAGTAGCCTGATACAGATCGGCAGTGACCACTGAGGGTCGATTATTCTCTTTTAAGTAAGCATGGAGTCTAGAGTAAATCCATCCAATATTTTTAGGGATTCCCACCTTTTCTCTCAGCAAAAGAACTAGCTTATCTTCGAAATCAAGCCTATGGAGATCGAGATCACTACCCATTGCTTGCAATGATTGATCTCTTTCAAGAATCAGCTCATCTTTGAAGTAATGATAGCTTTGTCCAAAAACATCACAGAGCACCAGAAAAAACTTCCAAGTAATTCCTTGAATTAAACCGGCTAGCAAATAACTAAAAAAGAACAAGACAATTAGAAACTGGATTGAGAAATCCGTTTGCAACGTCAAGATTAGTTCCTGGACACTAATTGCCGGGTTATAAAGCAGAAATATAGCTAACACGAGCGGGATGCCGCCAATAATTGAAGAAAAGAACTCATAGGGGCCGAGTACAAATTTGAAAAAATCCATCGTTTTTGAGCTGATTTAGCTGACGTGGCCTCGCTGATTGTGGATGCGATCGCAGGGCATCCGGCGAGTTTGTCGTTGAGAATAGTCTGGGCAGATGAAAGAGCCCTTGAGAGTACCAGACTCAAAACCACTGCAACGGGCCTTCTAGCAACCTAGCTTTTGCCAGTCAGAGAGTTTTGCCATGTTCTCCAGGCCTCCCGATTTTATCGGTTAAAACTGGATGGTTAGGCGACGCGCACAAGTTTTCATACAACAGTGACGACCGGAGAACGAAAGATAACTTTTGTGCCTTGATACGGCCTCAATCAGTGAGCGAACGCACTAATTGTCAGCACGCGGTATATCCAAAACGGAGACTAGAT
>CALCPB010000460.1 GCA_937897665.1 uncultured Halomicronema sp.
GCGCAATCCTTCCGACTTTCGTGCAGGCGCAGCTGAGTAGTAAAATCCCCTGATCCTCCAACCGTGACTCTATATATCGATGCGGAATCACACCTCTCTCCTCAGAATTTAGATCGTTGAAGAACGTCTGCTGAGAAGTTTCACCAACTAGGGCCGGATGTATTAAAAGGTGGAGCTCATCGACCAATCCGGCCCTTAGCAATACCCTGTTCAGGGTACCGCCACTGTCAACGCGTACAACGGTGATTCCAAACGCATCATTTAGCACTTCGAGAGCTTGCTGGAAGTCCACATGGTTCGTTCCTGCCTCTATGATTTTGATGTCATTGTGGGCTAGATATTCAATATGTTCGGGCGGTGTCTTCTTCGTACATACAGAAATGAAATCTTTCCAATACGGTTGTTTTCGCCAATAGTGCCAGCTTTTGAGTCTCCCACGACTGTCTGGAACCACTAGGATAGGGCGTGGATCGTCTGCGCTCGGTGCCACTGTGGACACTTCGGATTTATCATCATCTTCAGGTATTTCGTCCGGTGCATTCAGCAAGGTATCGCAACCCACTAAGGATGCGTTTTCACCCCATTGTTGTGCGAGTGCATAAAAAAGACCCATATCAACGGAAAATCCTTTGGTTCGACCGTCTAAGCTCGCAGCCGTATAAAGAATCACTTTGGGTTTCATGTCATCACCTCCCGTCGTTAAAGGAAAAGCAGCCAATGCAAACAATGCTAATTGGTGTTTGCATTGTTAGGCTTCATTTCTTTCTGACTGTAGGTAAACTGATTGCGATCGCAGATCAATCCTGCGACAAGCTCGATAATACTAAACTTCACCGCCCTTAAAATTGTGCGCACCGACCAAACCACCATCGACAATTAAATCTTGACCACTCACATAGCTGGCTGCGTCGGAAAGGAGAAAGGCCGCCACCTCTCCAATCTCGCCAGACTCGCCCCACCGACTGAGCGGGACTTGGGCGGCAGCAGCGTCGTACGCGGCTTTACTCATCTCGATCTTCTGTACGATTGGTGTATCAATGTAGCCGGGGCTAATCGAATTGACGCGAATTTGGCGACTGGCAAGCTCTAACGCCAGGGAACGAACCAAACTGAGCAGCGCGGCTTTAGTGGCGCTGTAGAGATGGGCACCCGCGATGCCACGATGTGCAGTCCAAGATGAGGTCAGCAGAATTGAGCCTCCGTCGTTCATGACAGGAACCGCTTTCTGAATAGTAAAAAACAACCCTCGCAGGTTAATCGCCACCAGCTTGTCAAAATCCTCAACGGTCAAATCTGCCAACGGCTTGAAGATGCCGATGCCAGCGTTGACAAAAACCCCGTCGAGTCGAGCAAACCGGCCAACTATCTGTTCGAGCAGCGGGTCAATGGCCTGAAGGTCAGCCGTGTCGCTTTGAACGCTGAGCACTCGCTGGGGGGCATCGGGTTGGGTTTCAGCTAAGCTAGCTTCGGCGGATTCGAGGGTCGATAGCGTGCGCCCGGTGATGATGACGTTACCACCTGCTTCTAGAATCTTCCTTGCAGTCTCTAAGCCGATACCACTGGTGCCTCCGGTAACCAAGATGGCTTTGCCTTGGAAGTCAATCATCTCTTTGTCTCCTGTCCTTATTGCTTGGGGGCCTGACTATGATATTCCCCAAAAAATCACAAACAAATAAGCTGAAGGTCACTTCATTCATGACGTGATGTCATGAATGAAGCATGATTGAATGAGTTAGGATCAACTGGCCATGGCGGATCTTTCAACACAGCGTCTCAGTACAATTGAGATTTTTTGCAAAGCAGCAGAATTAGGCAGTTTTGCTCGCACCGCCGTAGTGTTGGGCATTAGCCCTTCGGCGGTTAGCAAGGCCGTATTTCGGTTAGAGCAGCGACTCGGAGTCAGGCTATTTCACCGCACCACTCGCAGCCTGCGTCTAACCCAGGAAGGTACCCTCTATTTTGAGCGCTGCCAGCAGGCCCTGGGCGATATTGCTGAGGCTGAGGTTTTGATTACTCAAGGCGTAGCCACTCCAACAGGGTTGTTGCGAGTCTCGCTGCCTGCAGCCGATAGCATCCATGTCCTGGCCCCACGGCTGCCAGCGCTTGTACAGCAGTACCCTAAGATTCAGCTTGAGCTGCACGTGAGCGATCGCTTTGTGGATCTAGTAGAAGAGAACATCGACGTTGCTATCCGTTTTGGCAGTTTGTCGGATTCTACTTTAAGGGTGCGACCCCTGCACAGCTATCGTATTGTCACAGTGGCAGCTCCCAGCTATTTGCAACAGCATGGCACACCCACCACGTTAGCAGAGCTACAGCAGCACAACTGCATTCGTCTATTGGCAGAGCGCACCGGGCAACCAATAAAGTGCTTCTACCGTGTGGGGCAGGATTTTTTGGAGGCGACAGTGCAGGGCTCGCTGATGGTGACTGGGGCAGACACTGCCCGTATCCTAGCCATCCAGGGTGTGGGCATCACCCATTTAATCGAATTCGTGGCGCAGACAGATTTACAAACCGGACGACTGCAAACCATCTTAGAAGACATTGAACCACCCGTACGTCAGGCCTTTGCCCTTTACAAACAGCGACAGCATACGGCGCTAAAGGTAAAGTACTTTCTAGACTTTTTAGCCCAGGCCCCATAGGGATGGTGCGCTTTGTAGGTCGGTGCCATTATCTTTTCTGTCCTATGGATAATTGCACTGGCCTTACTCAGGATTAAGCCTGCCGATGATTAGCCAAGATGCATCGCCCTGCTTACTGGCAGGGGCACTCGTTGTTTCCATCAGTCGTGCTACCATCTCAGCGCGCGATGAAACTTGCAGCTTGCGAAACATTCGTTTCAAAGCTTTTTTGACTGAATTTTCTGTAATCCACAAGCCTTCGCCAATTTGCTTATTTGTTAATCCCTGGGCCACTAAATTAGCAATTTGTGCTTCGCGGTGGGTGAAGCGATCGCACTCTAACCTAAACGCAATTTGCTGAGAACGCAGGGCTGCAAACCGTGTGGAAAAATGCAGGCATAGGGCACTTAAGTCTGCTAAATCGTTGGCATCAAAAGCGGCAGCATGCCGATGACGCGTTAAAGCGATGCCCCCCGTCAGCTGGTTATGGCTGACAATTGGCCCTAGCATCACATGTCCATGATCGGCCCGGGGACAAATCTTCTGCCATACGCCAGGCGGTAAAATCACTTCGTCATGGACAGCGGTATGGCGTTGAACCACATAGCGAAGGACTGGATTATAGTCTAGCGATAGGGCCAGCCGCATAATGTCTGAGGTGTCTTGATCGACAGCGGCAGCCCGATCTTGAAAATGTAGCCCCCAGCGACTGGCTGCAAAATAATGCCCCACCTCCGTCATGGTTGCACCCTTAAGTTCAGCCTCATTCTGTGCCTGGGAAATCGCTTTGAATAAATCTTGGAGGGGAGCTTTTGCAAAGTTTTCCATGCAACTTAGTACCCGATTAAAAAGGTACCCGATCGAGGTCTATTCAGCCGGGGCCATTGAGATTAACCTAAACCCATGGTTTTCAAACAGTAAATCTGCTCATTTGAGGGCGTTAACTCGTTTTATATTTCGACACTTGTTATTTTGACACTTGTATTTCTAACCAGAGTCACGGTGAAGTGATTGCCTACTCTCCATAAACAAATTACTTCAATCGCAGGATATGGCACCTGCTACATCAAGGAACGTAAGATTATGTCACAACAAAATGTCAATCGATACATTAGTTTTGAAGGAACAGACTGTGAAGACAAGTCATGTCAAATTATCAACTATATTAAGCAATATACGGAAAACCCTGCCCATCCTAGCCCCTGGTCAAAATACTTTCGAGATAAGCTAGAGAGTAGCCTTGCCCTTGGACAAGATGAACTCTTTTTAGTTTGTAGCCAAATGAACAATGTGCGTTCTTTATTTGAAGAATATGAAGATACCGAGGCCTTAAACTTGCTTGAGCAGGTTGAGGAGGATTGCTGCTAGAGGATAACGCTGACCATAAAAGAGAGGGTGAAGCAGCTGTGTGACTATGGCAACAAAACAATATCGTGGGCACCTCGAACAACGTCTAGTTTGTAACCGGTGCGCTCTAAACGGGGTATATTGCCGGGGATCACCTGCCTAAATTCGATGGCACCGGTTTCAGGAC
>CALCPB010000461.1 GCA_937897665.1 uncultured Halomicronema sp.
CCCTCAGCCCCTCCCAGGAGGGGAAATATCCGGCTTCGGTTTTAACCCGAACTGATGTTACGTAGCTGAATTTACGCGCAACTGACCGATGCGATGTTCTCAAGTAAGGCACCGCCAACGCACCGATTTGATCGCTTGCCAGAGTCTGCCTGTTCGCATCGAAGGGCTCCCTGTAACCGTCAGCCATCAGAATCAGTTGGTTTTCTTGAGGCGATTAGTCAACTTGGATCTGAGGAATTTCGGTCGGCGGCACGGGCTCTATCGGCTCACTGTAGCGGGCGATGTTAAACCAGATAATCGCCAGCAGAATACCCACACCGCAGCCCAGCAAAAAGATCCAGCCGTGAGACGGTTCGAGCACACAGAGTAGCCGACGATTCTGACCATACACCTGCACGAGCCAGCCTTCATCAGCCTCGGAGATGGACTGCGATTTTTTTGACTCAAATTTATTCATGGTTTTCGCTTCATGGGTAGCAATGGTTGTCTGTTGCTGAGCTGACCGCTGGGAGTCAGCGACGGAAACACCTATTCGTTCACCTGTGAACAGAAAAAGCACAGCTTGATTATCGTGACAGCCGTGGCGATTCCATTGATTCCTAGACTAAACTCTATGTCTAATCGAGTAACCATATCTTTTAGTTTATGCTGCGATTTCAGTAATCAACCACCGACTGCAGCCAAAGATGTCCACAGATTTTTGGAATGGCGGCATAGTTTTTACTTATGAATAGCAGCTAAAGACGGGCTGTTCTACTATCTGTGAGGCGGGCACTGCCCCGTTCTGAGCCTGTGGAGGAATTCCCTGTGCTTGCTGAAACTACTATGGCTGACGTTGAAGGAACCCTCTATGTCCCCTGAAACCATCATGGCTGACGTCCTCGTTGTGGGGGGCGGTACCGGGGGCACAGCTGCTGCCATTCAGGCCGCACGGCGCGGCGCGCAGACAGTGCTAGTCAGCGAGCTGCCGTGGTTGGGGGGGATGTTGACGGCGGCCGGAGTAGCAGCGCCCGATGGCAATGAATTGCGAGCTTGGCAAACCGGCCTATGGGGAGCGTTTTTGCGCGCCCTGCAGCAACGACAGCCCGGCGGTTTAGACCATGCTTGGGTTAGCTTTTTTACCTATGAACCCAAAATAGGTGCGGCGATTTTTGCCGACTGGGTCAACGGTTTACCCAATTTAAGATGGATTGTCGGCCCAGTACCAAAAGCGGTGGTGCGTCAGGGCGATCGCTTGCAGGGGGTGCGATTCGACGATCTCACTGTTTACGCCAAAATCACTCTAGATGGTACCGAGCTGGGTGATTTGCTGGCCTTGGGTGAGGTGCCTCACCGCTGGGGTTGGGAAGATCAGAGTCAGTTCTCAGAGCCCAGCGCGCCCCAATCATTAACCGATCCGCATGATCCGCTCCATGCGATTGTTCAGACCTATCCCGTGCAGTCGCCGACGTGGGTGGTGGTGCTGCAGGATCATGGTGCCGGTCAAGCAGCACCCCCGATTCAGCCGACGGCTGACTACGATCCCAGTCAGTTTCAAACCGCGTGGCAAGGCTATGGCCCTGACCGATTTTTGACCTATGGTCAGCTGCCGCAGCGACAGTTCATGCTCAATTGGCCGCAGCAGGGCAACGACTATGGGGTGGGGCTACAGCGTCTGGTGGGCAACCCTGCGGAGCAGCGCGCCTGGGCTAAAGAAGCGATCGCCCACAGCCAAAATTTTGCCTACTTTATTCAGTCAGCATTGGGGCCGCGATATGGGTTGGCGACCACGGCCTTTCCGCAAATCCCTGGTCAGTTGGGGGGCGGTGCTTTTGCTCTTATGCCCTATTACCGTGAGAGTCGTCGGCTGATCGGGCTGACCACGGTGACTGAGTGCGATATTTTGCCCCTGCCCGGCGAGCGAGCGGCGGCTTTGCCAGTGAATGCCAGTGGGCAGATGAGTGCGATCGCCATCGGCAACTATCCCAACGATCATCACTATCCCGGTTTTGACCTGCCCTTAGCCCCGAAAGCCGATCTCTGGGGCGGTCGTTGGACGGGAACACCGTTCACCATTGCCTATGAAGCTTTGGTGCCCGCGGCGATCGAGGGCCTGCTCGCCTGCGATAAAAATATTTCGGTGTCTCACCTGGCTAATGGTGCAACCCGCCTGCAGCCTGTGGTGTTGGGGATTGGTCAAGCTGCCGGGATGGCCGCGGCGCTCTGTGTTGAACAGGGATGTGAACCGCGTGAGTTAGCGGTGGAGGCACTGCAATCGGCTTTGCTCAATGAGCCCACCGCGCCCGCAGCAGTCGTGCCATTAGTGGATAATTTACCCGCTAATCCGGATTGGCGATCGCGGCAAGTGTATTACCAAAATCATCCAGAAGACTCTTTTCAAACCACTTCTGTCGGCCTTTCATTCCCGCAGTTTTTGAGCAGATCTACGGAAGCGATCCCGAAACTTTACGAGTTTGAAGGAACCTTAAAGATCAGCGCAACTGGAAGAAGTTGGCAAGCAAAATTACAGTTGTCCGATGATCGCTTGCTGGATGTGGTGACGCTTGATCCCTCTGTTCATCAGGTGATCAGCCAATTCAAAACCTCGCAATTAATCGCGCTCCAGGGTTATCCCAACTGGGCTGCAGGCTGGCTTCAAGTAATAGCAATAAAAGCCCATTCGCTAGATTCAGAAATATTACGCAGATAAACTTTCCTGAGGAACAATCGACCTCTCTGAAACAAGAGATAGAACCACACAGAGGGGTCGTCAAACATGTTTTGTCTACAAAATATCACTCGATACTTTTTGGCTGCAGCCGCCCTAGGCTGCTTGAGCACCAGCGTCATTGCTCCTCAAGGAGCGTTGTATCTCGCTGAGGCTAGCGATCGCGATGAGACCAGCCACCGGGGCAGCGGGCGCATTGTGACGCAAGGGCCGGAGGCGATGACTGCTTTAGAAGGCATCGCCTATCGCGGCACGGGACGGTTAGAGCAGCGGCACGAGCTTAAAGTCGTTCATCGCGGGAGCGGTCGCATCGATAACCAGAGCCCCGATACCCGAGCGGTGGCCTATCGGGGCTCTGGCCGGGTATCGCCTCGCGGTCTCAGCCGCCCCGAGTTTGTCTAGCTGCGTTCGCTGGCTGCAGCCGGCTCCCTAGAGTCCAGCGGCCACGACTGTGATGCCAATGTTTGTCGGATATTGCTGAAATGATGTGTTGAGGGCGGTTCACAATCGCGCTTGGGAGTCAAGACAACACCCGTCTCAGTGGCTCAAGACAACGGTTGTTGACGTCTTGAGGCCTCAGAGAGCATCCCCCACTCCCCAAAAACCCCCAAGGGTAGTAGCATCATTAGCGATTCCGCAAATAGGCTTCTCGATTTTTCGACACTTTGAGGTCATGCAGTCCCTGTGGCTCTGTGATCGCTAGGTAGAACGGTTGGCTGCTTTTAGTCGTTCTGTCTTTAAGTCATACCTATTAGCGGTATTGGGTTTCGAGTTATGTTGAGTGCGTCAGAGTCTGTTACCAACGATATGGATCTAGTCCGTCAGCTGAGTCCCAGTGCGATCGATCAAATTCTCTTACATATTGCTTTCAGCGCTATGCGAACGGGCGGACATCGTCACGGCGCTTTCTTAGATGCCGCTGCCACAGCGGCCAAATGTGCAATTTATATGACCTATGTCGAGCAAGGTGAAAACCTGCGCATGACCGGGCATCTACACCATATTGAACCCAAGCGAGTCAAGGCGATCGTGGGCGAGCTCGAAGAAGCGCTCACCGAAGGCCGACTCTTAAAAATGTTGGGGTCACAAGAGCCCCGTTATTTAATCCAATTTCCCTACGTGTGGCTCGATCGCTACGCTTGGCAGCCGGGCACACATCGCATTGCGGGGGCCAGTTTGACCGCCGAAGAAAAGCGCGTGTTAGAACGCAAGCTACCCGCTGGAGTACCGGATGCTCAGCTGATTACGGCATTCCAGTTTTTAGTGCTGATTGAGTTTTTGCACGAGCGATCGCAAGAAGAATTTCCACCTGATCGGCGTAGCTTGCTGAGTGAAGCGCTGGCCGAACATATTCGGCGACGACTGATTTATTCAGGTACGGTGAGTCGCAGTGATTCGCCCTGGGGCATGCCGTTTTATGCACTCATGCGGCCCTCCTATTCGCCTGCGGATCAAGAGGAACGTACTTTCATCATGTTGGAAGATACGGCCCGCTATTTTCGCATCATGCGCGATTGGGCGGAGCGTCAGGGCAAAACCATCCGCATTTTAGAGGAACTCGATATTCCGGCAGACAAGCTGCCCGATGCGATCGCCGAGTTAGACGAAACGATTCGCGTCTGGGCCGACAAATACCATGAAGCCGGCGGACAACCGATGGTGCTGCAAATGGCGGTAGGCGAGCAAGAGTCATCGCTGGTCCGCCCTGACGAATTGGATGATGGCTTTGATGAAGAGTTTGACACTGAGGTGCAATAGCCCTGACGCTCATCGCCTGACCTGTTTTAAGCCATAGCGCATCAGGCGATCGCGCCATTCCCAACAATGCCAACTGTCGGGTGTTATGCGCGCCGCGATGCACCGCATCCAGGATGTTTTCAGAGCCGCCCCGTCGCCTGCGGTACTTCTCTTTGTGGAGGATGCGGTTGAAGAGCCTGTTGATTGCCGCTGCTCAGCTCTCCGGGCAGGCTTTGGCAAAGATGAGGACACACTCGGTAAGCGTTGATTGTGGGCGCACACCGCTGAGGTATGCCAGATGCTGGTGCAAAACTGAGGCAAAAAGTTACCCTGGCGAAGAGCACTCAGAGGGGAACAGCCGCCATGATCATCGCGCAAATATCAGATCTGCATGTGCAGCCAGCAGGCCAACGGGCCTACGGCATTGTCGATACTAATCACTTATTAGAAGCCGCGATCGCCCAGCTCAATCGCCTGCAGCCACAGCCTGATCTGGTGGTCGCGAGCGGTGATTTAGTCGATGAGCGCACCGAAGCTGAGTATGAAATGTTGAAAGCGCTGCTGGCCCCGCTGCGCGCACCGCTGTATTTGGCGATGGGCAACCATGACAATCGCACCGCGTTTCGCCACGTGTTTCCCCAGCTGCCGTATGTGCCGCCGACTGGCTTTGTACACTACGTGCTGGATGACTATCCGGTGCGCATCATTGTGCTCGACACACTGGTCGATGGCGAAGGCTACGGCGACATGGATGCCGAACGTCTGGCCTGGCTGCAAACTCAACTGGCTGTTCAACCCCACAAGCCGACGATCATTTTTATGCACCATCCGCCCTTTGCGACTGGGCTGCTGGGGATGGATCAGTCCCGCTGCCGGGGCAACGAAGCCCTAGCTCATCTGATCGCGCAGTACCCTAACGTGCAGCGGGTGGCCTGTGGTCACCTTCACCGCTCGATTCAAACAATGTGGGCAGGTACCGTGGGCAGTGTGGCTCCGAGTGTGGCTCACCAAGTGGCGCTCAAACTCGCCGAGGCGCAACCGCCAGCTGTCGTGATGGAACCCCCGGCCTTTCACCTCCACCTGTGGGATGACGCCACGGGATTGGTCACCCATACGGCTTTTATCGGTGAGTTTGCCGCCTATTCTTGCCAGACGAAGGCCGCGATCGCCCTCTACGCTTAAATCAAGTGCACCAAGCAAACGGCGACAGGCGGCAGTAGATAGGCCCAACTCAGAACAGTTCTTTGTCCCTGCTGACCAGCGATCCAGCCTGCTAAGACCGACTAAGGGCTGCAGCCTCTACAATTGATTCCACAGGTTTTTGAGCGGGCCTATGCCACTTCCTACTAGGAAACCGGAACTACCGTCTAATTTATGGCGGGCCCGGTTATCGCGTCGAATTGTATTTTGGGTCTTTATCAGCATTGTGGTGATTGAGGCGATCATCTTGGTGCCCTCAGAGCTGCGTCGCGAGCGCGAACTGTTGGAATATCTGCAGGCGCTGTCGGGCGCGCAAGCCGAAGGGGTGCTCAGTACCAAAGGCGATCTGAGTACGGCGAACGACGCCAAGATGCTCGAAAGCCTCGAAAGCTTGCTAAGTAATGAAGTGGTTTTAGGGGGGGCGCTCTATCGCACCGATCGCACCCCGGTCGGTGAATTTGGCGAAGTTCCAGAGCTGACCCTTGAGGCCGCCTTCTCGCAGGCCCAAAGTCAGAGCGGTGGCGATCGCTATAACCGGCGTACGCAGCGTTACGACGCGCTGTCGCAGATGGTCTCCCTCGGTGGACGGTATTACCTGATCATTCGCCACGATGCGACCTGGGTCGGGCGCGAGTTTTACTTCTTTATTGCCCGCATCACGGGCCTCGTGTTTATCATTTCGGTCTTTGTCACTGGGGCGACGATGGTCGTGCTTGATCGCTTGGTGATTTCTGCCGTCTTAGCCTTGCGGCGCGATCTGCGACAGGCGGGCCAGTCCATTCGCCAAAATGAAGATGTGCGATCGCTTTCCTTTGAGTCGGTTAAGCGCGAAAAACTCCGACAGGATGAACTGGGCGACGTCATCACCACCTTCAAAGAAATGGTGAATCAAGTCGGTGCAGCCAACACGGAACGGGATCACGCCGAAGCCGCCCTACGGCTCTCCGAGGAAAAGTTTTCAAAATCGTTTTATGCCAGCCCCAACCCCATGAGTCTGAGCATTCTTGAAACAGGGGAGCTGCTCGAAGTCAACGATAGCTTTTTGGGCCTCTATGGGGCGAACCGCGACGCTGTGGTGGGCAAAACCGCTGCTGACTTGGCCCTTTGGGCTGACCTGAGCGATCGCGAGGCGCTCCTAACCATCCTCCAAAAACAAGGATTCGTCCGCAATCAAGAATACCGGTTTCGCACTGCTGGGCAGCGCTATCGCATCGTGCTTTACTCGGCAGAGATCGTTTTTTTGGATGGCCAACGCTGCATTCTCTCCGTTTCTAACGACATTACCGAGCGCAAAGCTGCCGAAGAAGCCCTAATCGAAAGCGAACAGCGCTTTCGCACCTTGATTGACCAAGCCACCGATGCCCTGTTTGTCGTGGATTCTGATGGCCGGCTGATCGATGCTAACCGCGAGGCCTGTCATACGCTCGGCTATACCCGTGACGAGCTGCTGCAATTGTCAGTCCCAGACGTGCAAAAATCCGTGAGTCTCACTGATCTGGAACAGGATTGGCAGCTGCAGCCCGGTGAAGCTACTACCCGTGAGGGCATCCACCAGCGCAAAGACGGTAGCCAGTTTCCCGTTGAGGTGCGGTTGGGACGCATTGAAATTGGTGGGCGATCGGTGCTGCTGGCGCTGGCTCGCGATATCACCACCCGCCGACAAATGGCCCAAGCCCAAGCGCGACTGGCCGAAATTGGCGAACTCGCGGCCATGATCGTTCACGAAGTCCGCAATCCGCTGACCACGGTACTCATGGGCCTCCATTCTTTTGAACAGATGGATTTGCCCGATCGCGCCAAGATGCGCCTGGCTTTTGCGCTAGAAGAATCTGAGCGACTGCAGCGGCTGCTCAACGAAATTTTGATGTACGCCCGTGAGCAGCAGCTAGATCTGGCACCGTTAGAGGTGGGGCCATTTCTGCAAACGCTGAGCGATGAATTTAGCCATCAGCCCGTGGCGACTGAACGCACCCTCAAAACTCGAGGCCTCGATCAGGCGGGCCATATTGCCGGTGATCGCGATCGGTTGAAACAAGTGTTTATCAACCTGCTCAGTAATGCTTGCGAAGCAGCCCCCGCCGACGAGGTGATCACCTGCACCCTGATCGAAAGCCCTGACTGTGTGGTGGTGAAGGTTCACAATGGCGGCCCCCCCATTCCCCCCGATGTGCTGCCCAAGTTAACCCAGCCTTTTTTCACCACCAAATCGAGTGGCAATGGCTTGGGCCTCGCCATCACCCGCCGCATCGTTGAAGCCCACGGCGGCACCCTGCACTTTGCCTCAGCGGCTGAGACGGGTACCACCGTGACGGTACAGTTGCCCGTTCATCTCACTTGCAGTGTGAATGGTGATGAAATGGATGCTTCAAGCCGCTGAAATCAGCCTCTGGCGATCGCGGGGCAACCCGTACCTTGGCCTTCGGAATTCACCGCCGCTGCCGCCTGAAGTCTCTTTTAACCTTTCGTTACAATCAGGACATTAAAGCGGATTGACAGCGAAACCGGTCAAGCCGTGCTCAACGTTTTCGAGGTGCCCACATGAATGGCAACTTACGGGTCGGGAATCTGTTTGGGATTCCCTTCTATGTCAATGTTTCTTGGTTTTTAGTTTTAGCCCTAATCACGTGGAACTACGGCAGTGCCCTGTCCGGGGCCTTTCCCACGTTGCCCGGCACGCTGCCTTGGCTGTTGGGCTTGGCGGCGGCGCTGCTGCTGTTTAGCTCGGTGTTAGCCCATGAGCTGGGTCACAGCTTTGCGGCCATTCAGCAAGGGATTGGCGTCAACTCCATCACGCTGTTTTTGTTCGGCGGGCTCGCGGCCCTCGAAAAAGAGTCAGACAACCCTGGTGGTGCCTTTAAGGTGGCGATCGCTGGGCCGGTGGTCAGTCTGGTGTTGTTTGCGCTGCTTTCTACCGTGGGTCAGGTGTTCGCTCTGGGTGGGCCGGTGGGCGCGATCGTGTCGCTGTTGGCTTACATCAACTTGGCCCTGGGCGTATTTAACCTGCTGCCCGGTCTGCCGCTAGATGGGGGCAACGTGCTTAAGGCGATTGTCTGGAAGGTGACCGGTAACCCTTATAAGGGCACGGCGTTTGCGAGTCGAGTCGGACAGGTGATTGGTTGGTTGGCGATCGGCATCGGTACTGCCGCCATTCTACGCATCAGCACGTTTGGCAGCAGCTGGACGCTGCTCATCGGCTGGTTTTTGCTGAGCAACGCCAACCGCTCTGCTCAATCAGCATCGGTACAGCAGCGTCTGGATGGTCTCACCGCCCAGGATGCGCTGGTCGATAATAGTCCCATCGTGGCTCAGCAAGCTTCGTTGCGAGAGTTTGCCGATGAGGTGTTGCTGAACTCAACGGGCAATTGGCAGCGATTTTTAGTCGTGGATACTGAGGGCCAGCTAGTCGGCACAATATCAGAATAGGACCTGCATACGGTGTCTCGCGATCGCTGGGCTGTGACGACCGTAGGCGATGTGATGACAGCCGAAACGGCGCTCACCACCATTCGCTCTAATGAATCACTCCTCGACGTCGTGCAAACCCTCGAAGCGCAGAAGCTCTCGGTGCTTGCCGTGATTCGTGACAACGGTCAGCTAATGGGCTTATTGGAGAAGCAAGCGATTGTCCGGCTCATGCAAGGGCAAACGTCTGCGATTAATCCGGTACCGGCCAAGTAGCCCAACTCTGGAGGCTGGCACCGGTTCCAACAGAAATCTGAACCGGTTTCTTGCCCGCTTGTTCATACTAAAAACGCCGTTCACACAATCAGTGTGAACGGCGTTTTTAAGTTGCTTGGTGGCGGGGCATGGATTTGAACCATGGACCTTCGGGTTATGAGCCCGACGAGCTACCAGACTGCTCTACCCCGCGTCGGCTTAACAAGTATAGCGATAAAATCGCCATCTGCGTGGCGCATGCAAAAATAAATCGGCCAGTATTTTAAATCAGCCGATATTTACAGAAAGGCCAGCTCCCCTTGTACATCTAAACGTTTGTACTGACTCAAAACCATATAGTCTGAAGCCAAAGCTTCAGAGATATCCGGAGTAATCCACCCCAGTTGTCGCAATAGATGGACCGCCACAGCTGACTTAGCGCGTTTAGAGCCATCCAGAACTTTAATGGCTAGACCAAGCCCTTCGCCCACACGCCCTATGCATTGAATCCCTTCAGCACCGGACTTGCTGACCAAAGCCCCTTGGGTTGCTTGCATTAGGTCAGTATCAAAAGCTTGAGGTCCCGCAACCAGCTCAGGGTGATGGGTCATGGCCCGCACGATCCGCTCCATCGCAATATTATTCCCGGAAGCTAGCTGAGCAAAGAGGGACGCCATCTGGTGGAGGGTCATGACATAGGTGGGC
>CALCPB010000462.1 GCA_937897665.1 uncultured Halomicronema sp.
GCTGCAAATTCATGCCCAGGTGGTCGTCTGTCCGGGGCTCAATGACGGAGCCCAGCTCGAGCGCACGCTGTTAGATTTGGCAGAGTTTCACCAGGGCGACCTACCAGCGGTGATTTCGGCAGCAGTGGTGCCGGTGGGGCTGACCCGCTTTCGGCCCCAAGCGGACGAACTAATCCCTGTGACCCCAGCGAAAGCGCAGGAAGTGATCGACCAGGTCAAAACTCTGCAGGATAAGTTTCGCCCCCGCTTCGGCACGACCTTTGCCTGGTTGGCCGACGAATGGTTTCTCATCGCTGGGCGATCGCTGCCCACCGAAACTGACTACGAAGACTATCCGCAATTGGGCAATGGAGTGGGCTCAATTCGTCAATTTTTGACGGCATTTGAGCAGGCTGCTCAGGCGCTCCCGGCGACCCTACCGCAGCCGCAGCGCTATACCTGGGTGGTGGGCAATGCCGTCGAGCGGGCCTTTCAACCCATCCTGAAGCGACTGAATCAAGTTGAGAATCTAACTGTTGAGATGGCGGCGTTAAACAGCGATTATTGGGGACAAGCCATTACGGTGACTGGGCTGCTAACCGGGCATGATCTGCAGCAGCACTTGCGCGATCGCGATTTGGGCGATGGTCTTTTGCTGCCCACCATCATGTTGAAGCCGACGGATCCGGGCAATCCTCAAAATTGGCTGTTTTTGGACGATCAGCGCGTAGAATCAATCAGTGATGCTTTACAGGTGCCGATCATGCCGGTTGATGGTGTCGATGGATTGGTAAAAGCTTGTCTACAGTCTGACTCCAACTGAACGGTTCAGTGCGTTTTTCCCTACTAAACCGATTAGTAAAGTATTCTAGAAACGACGTTGTTGAAATGTAGCTTGTCTCATTGGTGCTAAGCCTGAAGGACTCTATGCAGAAAGGTATGCTTTCCCCCTGGTTGATGCGTGTTTATCTGGGTACGGCGATCGCCCTGCCCTCAAGCGCTCTCGTTGGTTTGACGCTACCCGCTGAGGCGGCGACAGGTGCCGATAAAACGCCTGTCAAGGAAACGCTCTCAGCGTCAGCTCCGTCGAGCGGTGCTCACGTCGCCCACGATGCCTCTCCTAATCTGTCTCGACCGTCGGCTGCCCCCGCCACCGCCGACAACGCTGCTGAGACACCGGCTCCCATGGTCGCAGCGGCAACGCCGAGGCCAGCGACCATGGTGGCTGATCAGCTGGCATTTGCGCCCCAGTTCTCGCCGCTAGAGAAACCCGCTCCCACTAAGCCTGAGTCCTCGACCGGTGGCATTGCCTTGGTTGCTGAGGCTCCGGCAGTGGCGACCGAAACATTTGAGCAGCCAGAGCTGCTATTGTCTCAGGCTGAGGCGGAATCAGTGGGGGAGGAGGCTGAGGCCCCGGCAGATGAAAGTATTGATAACCCAGCCGAGGAAGCTGAGGAAGCTGACGAGGTCTTTAGTCCGCTGCCGGATTCGGATGCCGAGGACGCGGTAGAAGAACCCCTCCCAGCGGCTGAAGAATCCATTGATCCCGACGCTACGGCGCCGCTCCCCAGAACGGGGGCGCCGGTACCAGGAGAGGGCGCTTGGGATGATATTCCGTCCCTTGACCCGTCCCCGAATCCTCTATTGATTCAAACTCAGCCTGAGGAAGTTGAGATCGTGGGCACTCAGCCCGTCAGCTTAGAAGAGGCGATCGAGCTTTCCTACCGCAACAATCCTGATCTGCGGACAGCCCTGCTAGAGCTGGAGCAAAGCCAAGCCGCCCTGAGGGAAGCGCAAGCTGCCAATTTTCCCACGGTTTCGGTCAATGGTACCCTGCAGGGGCAAAACACCACGGATACTTCAACCGAGGCGGTGCCCACGCCTGGTGGCGGGCTTGCTTTTGAAAGCAGTTCGACCGAGGAGTTAGGCGCGTCTGTCTCGGCCCAGGTCGATGTGGTGTATAACCTCTTTTCTTCGGGGCAGCGCGGGGCGACGATTCGAGCCGCCGAAGAGCAGGTGCGACTGTCGGAATTAGAGGTCGAACGCCGCCGCGAGGATTTAAGGCTCAACACCGCCAACGAATACTACGATTTGCAAGCATCGATTGAGTCGATTCGCATTAGTGAAGCCTTTTTAGAGGAGGCCGAACGCAACCTGCGCGATACTTCCTTAAGGGAAGAGGTCGGCGTCGGCACTCGCTTCGATGTGTTGAGAGCCGAGGTGCAGGTCGCCAATGCTCGCCAAGACGTCGTGAATGCCGAGCGATCGCGACAGGTGGCTCAGAGCACGCTAGCCCGTCGCTTAAACGTGCC
>CALCPB010000463.1 GCA_937897665.1 uncultured Halomicronema sp.
GGCCTCTCGTTCGGGGAACTGGTTGGCTCAACTGGACATTGATAATCCGGATGCCGTCGATAATCCTGACGCGCTGCCAGAGGTCTCGCCTGAAGCCCCAGCGGATACACCAGCCGAAGCCCCAGCCGGCTTTGTCCAGCCTGAGCAGTTGCCAGAGGGTATCAATCTCACCATCGAAGGCTCCTCTAGCATGGCGGTGATTACTCAGGCTTTGATCCAACAGTTCGAAGCCGCCTATCCCGATACCAGCGTCACCCTGACTGAGCAGCCAGCGGATGTGGCCTTGACCAATCTGCAAGCGACCACAGCTGATCTCGCCGCGATCGGCCGTCCCCTGACCGAGGAACAGCTAGCTCAAAATCTGCGGGAAGTCTCCATCAGTCGTGAGAAGGTCGCGGTCATTGTCAGCGCCGATAATCCCTTTGAAGATCAGCTGGAAGCCGCTGACTTTGTCCGCATCTTTCGAGGCGAAATCACCAACTGGATCGAGCTGGGGGGGCCTGACTTGCCCATTCGCCTCGTTGATCGTCCAGAAACCAGTGATACCCGCGCCGCCTTGGGCAATTACGAGATTTTTGACGGGGATCTCACCACGGGTGATAACGTCACGCAGGTGCCCAACGACAGCACTGCCGAAGTGGTTGAGGCTCTGGGAGATAACGGTATTGGCTATGCCATTGCCAGCCAGGTGATTGGTCAAGATAACGTGCGGGTGCTGTCGATGCACGGCACGCTGCCGGATGATCCTCGCTATCCCTACTCGCAGCCGCGCAACTATGTGTATCGCGGTACCGATACGTTGCCGATTGAGGTCGAAGCCTTTCTCGCTCTCGCTACCAATGCCCAAGGGCAAGAGACGGTGGCTCAAGCCAAGGCGGCTGAGGCGGCGGATGTGGCCGCGGCGGAGCTGCCTGATAAAGTCGTAGCCATGCGCCCCAATGGTCAAGGTTTTGTGACCGGCGATCGCGCTGGGAATCTCAACTTTTGGAACGCTGACGGCACCCCGGCGGGTGACCCTGTCGCGGCCCATACCGGCCCCGTGACCGCGCTCGCTTTTAGCGCTGATGGTCAACGGCTGATTAGCGGCGGTGCCGATGGCACTATTCGCCTGTGGGATGCTGTGGGCACGCCCATCGGCGACCCGATTAATGGGGGCAATGGGCCAGTCACCAGCCTGACAATCCAGCCTGATGGTCGCTTCGTTAGCGCCAGCGCCGATGGCACTCTACAGCTTTGGGACGATACGGGCAACCCCATCGGTGCCCCCATCACTGGCCATGAAGATGCCGTGCGCGACATGGTGTTGAACCCCAATGGCACCCAGCTCACGACGGCATCAAAGGACGGGACTATCCGCCAGTGGAATACCGCCGATGGCACGTCCCAAGGAGAACCGTGGACGGGGCATCAGGGGGCAGTTCAGGCGCTAGCGGCGAAACCCGACGGCACGTTCTTTTCTGGCGGTGCTGATGGCACCGTCCGCCAGTGGGATGCTAACGGTGCGCCCGTCGGCGAGCCCTTACCCGTCTCTGGCCCCGTCACGGCGATCGCTGCCAATGCCAGCGGCACCAGTGTCGCCGTTGGTGATGAGACCGGGGCACTGCAATACCTGTCTGAGGAAGGCGTGCCTGTCGGCCCCGCCATCACTGATGTGGGTGCCCCAATTGATGATTTGGCGTTCACCCCCGATGGTCAGCGCTTAGTGGTGAGTGCCGGAGACGTGCCCCAACTGCGCGATAGCACCGGCCAACCTGTTCCCATTCCCACTGCAGAAGCCGAACCGGCAGACTCGGAAGCGGCGGGCCTACCGCCTGAGCTGTTAGACCTCTGGCAACGTTTACAGCAGCTGCCGCCCCAAGTGCTTTGGATTATTCCCGTTGCGGTGCTGGGCTTACTGCTCTTGGGGCTACTCCGCAGCTTCCGCCAAGATGAAGATGATGATTTTGACGAGGAACCGGTGAACCTGCTGCCCGGCGACGTTACCGAGGTTGACACTGATTTCACCAACACTGACTTAGCTGGTAACGACTTGGCCGGTAACGACTTCACCAACACCGACTTTACGAGTCCCGACCCGTCTCGTAGCGAGGTCTCTGGCATCAGCCCGCAAGATGCTACTAGTTCTCTAGATGCGTCGTTAGCGCGATCTAAGCAAACCCTGGCTGAAGGGGTCAGCCTCGGCAATGCGGGTCGTTACCAGGAGGCTCTAGATCGCTTCAATAAATCGATCGAACTGGCTGATATCGAACGCTTAAAAGCCGCTGCAGCGGGCACGACTTTGGTGGGTGCCAGTGCAGTCATTGCTCGCGGGCTTGCCCGCCGAGGGACCGCGTTTGCTAACTTAGGCCGCACTGAAGAAGCCTTGCAGAGTATCAATCGAGCTTTAGAAATGGATCCCAATGAGGCCGCTGCGTGGATTGGCAAGGGGAACGTTTTGGTGCAAAAAGGCCAATTAGATGAAGCACTTTTTTGCTTTGATAAAGCGATCGAACTCAACCCTAACCTGGCGGCTGCTTGGCAAGGCAAAGGCAAAGCCCTACAAAAAATGGGACGCGATGCAGAAGCTCGTAACGCCTTTGCGCAGGCCGGTGCTCTCGGTGGCGTCAGCGAAGATATCCCGATTGAGTTGGGCACGCCCGTGGATGAGATGCCGCCGCCGGACTATCCCCAAACGGACTTCAGCGGCAGCGACTTTAGCAGTAATGACTTCAACGACAGCGATTTTGCCGTCCCCCCGGTAACACCCAGCCCGGCATCACCAGGTGTCGGCTCAATACGGCCAGCGGCACCGCCGCCCACCGTTCAACCCCAGCCCCAACCGACCCTAATCACGCCCCCCCCAGTCGAACCCAGTCCACTGCCACCCCCGCCCATTCCGAATGGCCCCATCGGTCCCATTGGCAGCATTCCGTCCGAGCCAGCACCCACCCCTGGGGCGGATGATGACCTGCCGGCCGTTTTGTTGGCCGCGATCGATCGCCTGCCCCCTGTCGATCCCCCCGTCTCACCAGCACAGTCACCGCCCCGCGCTCCCATTACACCGATGAGTGAGGTCACAGAGCCTGTGATCGCGCCCAGCGATGATTCGGTGCCGCCAGACGTTTTGCAATCTGTGGAATATTTGCCTGCCGAAGCTGAGTCACCTGATCCCAGTGCTCCAGTGACTGCCCCGATTGACGTTCCTCCCGAAGTGAGGGCTATCTTGGCGGGTGATTCTGATATTCCGAGTGCGGAAGAGACTGCTGATGCGGCTTCTATTACCGATCCCATGTCGGCCTTTTTCGGTGATGATCCAACGATGTCGATGCGACCAGCCGCTCAGACATCCTCACCATCGGTCACTGACGTGTCGCCCGTGTCGCCCTCTGAGAGCCCGGCGTCTGTTGCGCCGTCTGATCAGCCTGATGATTTGAGTGACAGTGATGCGGCTGCTTTGGCCGGATTGCCGCCAGAGGTGCTCGAAGCGCTCAAGGGGATTCCCGAGGATTCTCCAGACAGTTTCGATCTGCCGTCAACTCCAAATCCTGGGCAGACGCCGCCACCGCCGCCCAATAATCCGCGCCTGCAAGATCCGTCCTAAGAGACTGGCTCATTCATCGTTTTGCGAGTGAATGGTACGGACCCAAAAAGTCGTACCACTTTGCTGGTTAATGATTTCGGCCCTCTTCCTCAGGCGATGCTCTAGGGCTTCAGAGCGCTTTATCCAAGAGCGCTTTATTCATCAGGGCCAGGAGCATGGCGCTGCCGGTAATACCAATTCTCTGAAACTGGACTACAGATCTTCCTTTCGGCTCCGCTCAAGGAACGTCGGCTGAGCGAAGTCGAAGCCGACTTGTATGTGTAGCTGTAATTTGTCGAACTGGTATAAGACAACATTTGAATGACATCAAGCAGCGCTGATTGAACATCGGCAATGCTGGTCAAGTCAGAATTATTCCAGTGCAAAGGATTCCAAGAACCCTGCAGCGGCCTTTTCGACGTTTTTGCCTTCAGGAATAACGACTAAAACTTGGTAGAGGCGATTATCGACCAGATAGATGCGCGAACTGATTGTGGCGGGTTCATCGGTTTCTGCGCCTGTGCTAATGACGAGAGATCGCCCAGGATAACCGTCGATTTCCACCGCTTCTTCGCTGATTAAAGTACCGCCCAGATTGGTCACAGCGCCGTCGCGGCTACTATCTAACAAAGCTTGCGGATCGGTCTCATCGACAATGGCTGAGGGATAGTCAGAATAGGCGATCACGTAGGCTGAATCTTCGGCTTCCGCCGTGAAGGCGTGAATTTCGACTGGCCCGACGGGGGCTTCAATGGCTTGCTGAGTTTCTTCAAATGGCGCCGGGGTTTCAACTCTAAACTCCCCAGTTTCTGAAGAAAAGGCTTCTCCTTGAATCGATGCACCATCACAGGCCGTTATCAGTAACGCACCGATAAGCAAAAAACGGCTGATCCCATGTTTCATAATGCGGGTATCTGTTTTTCTTTAGAGTGGTTTACGCCGGAAGAGGGGGAAAGGATTAGTGGCTCGTTTGACGCGCCCAATCATGTCAAGGGATGTTTTAGAAATCGACGTTAATGTCCTCTTCTTCGAGAGCCTCTAAGTTGTCGAGGCTATCCGTTAGCTCGTATCTCAGGTCTTCTAACGACTGCTTGCGGCTACGGCGAGAAACTCGACGATACTTTTTAGGCGATAGGCGCGGCTCATGCTGAATTTGGCCATCATCCGTGATTTTGATTTTGAAGGCGGCTTCTGGATCAGCTGAATCATGGGCCAATTGAGTTTGCATCATACAGCTATCCAATAACTGTAAATAGTCTGGGTAGCGCTCCCAGTTAGAGGGCACGGCACATCCAGGCTCGGCTCGATGTAGGCAGTCGGTAAACTGGCAGCGGTGATGTTGTAGGCGATCGCGAATTTCTGGAAAACAGTCCCCGAGCGCTTGCGGCGTACAGACGATGTCAGGCTGATTGAAGCCTGGCGTATCTGCCAGGAGCCCACCGGTTAAGAGTTCAAACAGCTCGACATGTCGGGTCGTATGGCGGCCTCGCCCCAATTTGCCGGAGACGGCACTAACCCGAAGTTCAGCGGCTGGAATGAGCCGGTTGATCAAACTTGACTTGCCCACGCCAGAAGGGCCGGATACGACCGTGATGCGACTGTGTAAGGCGTCTGCCAGAGTCGATAGACCGAGACTTTGTTTCACGCTGATCATCACCGGTGCATAGCCCCAACTGCTCAAACGTGCCTGCCAAGCAGCTTGAGCGTCGGCCTCTAGAAGGTCACATTTGTTAAGACACAGACAAATATCTAACCCAGTCAACTCGGCCTTAACCAAAAACCGAGTGAGCTGGTGTACGTCTAAGTCCGGCTCAGCGAGGGCAAAAACCAGTAAGATTTGATTGGCATTGGCAACTGGCGGTCGATCTAACTGGGTTTGCCGAGGTGAAACGGCCGCGATCGCCCCTCGTTGCCCTTCCCAATCCGGGTCTTCCACCTGGACGCGATCGCCCACCATGACCCGCTGGCCAACTTTTTTGAGCCGGGCTCGGCGGGTACAGAGTAAAGCTTTTGGCCTATCTGCCACGCCAGCTACCGTTTGGCCTGAAGACGTGGCCCTTTCTAGGCGTACCGAGTAATAGTTAGCTTGCACTGCCGTCACCGTGCCCCAGAGCGCTCCCGGCGCGGCTGGTTGACCAGCAAAGGAAGGAGGCGTCATCGGGTCATGCCAGAGAATTACGCACCTGTAGCGCGTAGTAATCGTCTTTCTCCATCAATTTTTCGATGCCATAGCCTTCCATCTTGAGGCTATCGGGCACCTGGGCCACTGGTTCACCCGCATCAATCCAGACTTCTAGTAGGGTATCAACCGCCATTTGCTGCAGCTGCAGCTTGGTGCGAACAAAATTGATGGGACAAGGTGTATTGCGAAGATCTAACACCACATCGGGCGATTGGGCGGGTGCCACAGAATCATTAATCGGAGTAGGGAGAACGTCACTCATCCGCGAAACAGCCCTCCTAAAAATCCTTCAATGCCGCCGCCCTTACTGACGCGATCGCCGCGCATTTCGGCAAGCTTTTCAACCATTTCCCGCTCTTCAGGCTTTAACCGGGTCGGGATTTGCACCTGCACATCAATCAAGTGATCGCCCCGACTAACCGGATTTCCTAGCTTCGGTACGCCATGATTTTCCAACGTCAGGACAGTGTTGGGTTGAGTACCCGCAGGAATCTCCAGATCGACTGTGCCATCAACGGTATCAACCTCGATCTTGGCACCCAAAATTGCCTGCAGATAGGTAATCTTCAAATCTGACAACACATTGACCCCATCGCGGCGGAAGTTAGCATCTTCCTCCACAAAGAGATACACGTAAAGGTCGCCAGCCGTGCCGCCCTTTTGACCCGCATCCCCTTCTCCCGATACGCGCAGTCGCGTGCCGTTATCAACCCCCGCAGGAATCGTGATCTTGAGTTTTTTACTTTCTTGCCGATGACCACTGCCACCACAGGTCTCACAGCGCTCTTCAACCATTTCGCCGGTGCCATTACAGGTCGGACAAGCCGATACCTGTGCAAAGCTCCCAAACGGCGTTCGGGTCGTCCGTCGAACTTGACCGGTGCCATTACAGGTACTGCAGGTGACGGGGCGGGTGCCAGGCTTAGCGCCAGAACCGTTACAGGTATTGCAGGTCTCTAAATGGCCGATCTTGATTTCCTTCTCGCCACCAAAAACCGCCTCCTTAAAGCCCAGCTTCAGGTCAAGTCGCAAGTCATCGCCACGGGTTGGCCCCCGTCGCCGCCCGCCCGCTTGAGCAGTGCCTCCAAAGCCCCCAAAGAAACTCTCGAATATGTCAGCAAAGCCCATATCCGAAAAATCTTGAAAGCCTCCTGCTCCAGTTGCCGCACTGCCGACACCAGCCTCGCCAAAGCGATCATACCGAGCTCGCACTTCGGGCTCAGAAAGCACTTCGTAGGCGCGGTTGATTTCCTTGAAAACTTCCTCAGCCCCATCCTCTTTATTGACGTCAGGATGATATTTGCGGGCGAGGCGGCGGTAGGCTCGCTTTATTTCTTCTTGGTCTGAGCCACGAGAAACACCCAGCAGTTCATAGTAGTCACGGGCCATAGACGTCTATTGCCAACGCTGAATCAACATTACGGTACGTTTATCTATTCTATGGGACGTCGCCTCAGTTGAACCGATAACCTGTCCCTTCAATCAGAGTAGCTTAGTCAATAGCCTCATAATCAGCCGTAATCGTGGCATCTAGATCGACGCTATCACCGTGTTCAGGTGTGGCTGATTCGGCAAACTCTAAGGATTGAGCAATGGTTTCGTTTTCCCCTTGTGAGGGGACATTGACATTCTCTTCCAGGGAAACACTGCCATTCTCTTCTAAGGGAACATCGACGTTAAAGTCGACGACTTCATCACCCTCTGCCGATTGCTGGTACAGGGTGGCACCGATGTTAAAGAGAGAATGTTGCAGTCCTTCCATCGCACTGCGCAAGTCTTCCGGCGCGATCGCTTTATCTTGCATCGCTGCCCTCAGCTCAGCAGCCTTTTCTTCTGCCGAAGCTCTCAGCGTGGCATCCATCAAATCACTGTTGTCACGCAGCGTCGCTTCGTAGCTGTATAGCAGACTGTCGGCTTGGTTGACCAAGTCAGCGACCTGGCGCCGCCGCTCATCTTCGTCCGCAAAGTTCTCGGCATCCGAGCGCATCTTTTCCACTTCATCGGAACTGAGGCCACCGGTGTTGGTAATGCGAATACTCTGAGCACGACCAGTGCCCTTGTCGCGGGCCGCCACCTGCAAAATACCGTCGGCATCAATTTCGAAGGAAACCTCAATTTGAGGAACTCCCCGAGGGGCCGGTGGAATTCCTGCCAGCTGGAACTTGCCTAAGCTCTTGTTGTCTTTAGCCATCGCCCGTTCGCCCTGAAGGGCATGCACCTCAACCGAAGTTTGACCATCGGTCGCGGTCGAGAAAATTTGCGTCTTGCTGGTCGGAATCGTCGTGTTGCGTTCAATGACCTTGGTAAAGACTTCGCCTAAGGTCTCAATCCCTAACGACAGGGGAGTGACATCCAGCAGTAGCAGATCCTTGACCTCGCCGCCCAATACACCAGCCTGAATCGAGGCACCTAAGGCAACGGCTTCATCGGGATTGACGGAGCGATCTGGCGATTTTCCCCCAAAAAATTCGGCAATGGCCGATTGCACTGACGGAATTCGGGTTGACCCGCCGACCAGCAAGATCTTGTCAATTTCTTCTGGGGATAGTTCAGAGTCTTTAATGGCTTGCTTGACCGGCTCCAGTGTGCCCTCAATAAGCGCTTTTGCCTGCTGCTCAAACTGCGCGCGACTCAGGCTCATTTCCAAATGCTTGGGTCCGGTTTCATCAGCGGTAATGAACGGCAGGTTGATCGAAGTCGTTTGCATCGACGACAGTTCGATTTTGGCCTTTTCGGCCGCTTCACGAATGCGCTGAAGGGCCATGCGATCAGCAGAGAGATCAACGCCTTCTTGCTCACGAAAGGCTTCAATCATCCATTCGGCAATGCTGTTATCAAAATCATCGCCGCCCAAGTGGTTGTTGCCGGAGGTCGCCTTCACTTCAAAAACGCCATCACCCAGCTGCAGCACCGAAACGTCAAAGGTACCGCCACCCAAGTCAAACACCAAAATGGTTTGCTCTTGTTCTTGCTTATCTAGACCGTAGGCGAGAGCCGCCGCTGTGGGCTCGTTAATAATGCGTAAGACTTCAAGACCAGCAATCGTACCAGCATCCTTAGTCGCTTGGCGCTGGGCATCCGTAAAATAGGCCGGTACCGTAATCACGGCCTGGGTGACTTCTTCCCCCAGATAAGCTTCGGCGTCTTGCTTCAGCTTTTGCAAGATCATGGCAGATACTTCTTGGGGCGTGTAAGTTGTGCCACGCACCTCGACATCTACCGTGCTGTCTCGCCCTGAAACACAGACATAGGGAACGCGGGACCGCTCAGATTCGGTATCATCCCAACGGCGACCAATAAACCGTTTAATGCTGTAAACCGTGTTTTCCGCGTTAGTTACTGCCTGCCGTTTGGCCAATTGGCCAACTAAGCGCTCTCCGTTTTTGCCAAAACCAACAATACTCGGGGTTGTGCGTCCCCCTTCGATGTTGGTAATCACAATCGGCTGACCACCTTCTAAAACGGCAACACAGCTATTGGTAGTCCCTAAGTCGATTCCGATTACTTTGCCCATAACTCGCAGCTATTCTCGCAGCTATTAACGATTCGGATGAATATGCAGGAGCACTTGCGCCACTCAAACGTTAGCTTATCTTCCGGGAAATCACCTAATGTTTCAGGCATCCGGTTGAAAATGGCTCCTTCGATTTTCAGGATTCCCAACTTAAGGTCGATGCCATTAACTCACCCCAAAAATTTTCTGAGCTGGCCACGAAACGGTTGGCGAGAGCACTGGCGTCCGACATTTGGAGCCGCTTGAGTAGCTGGGCGTCGCCTCTTTACCGCCTTGCTGCCGCTGCTAGACATCTAAATTACATGACCCGAGGCGACTGACTTCGCCCTTTGAATTGCCGTATCTGAATACAGCTCATTCAAACAACAATGGTTCCGTTCACTATCCAGAAGCCGCTTCGTCAGCGGTCGGAGCACTGCCCGGTTCTGGTTCTGCAGCGACTTTGACCATGGCATGTCTGAGAACGCGATCGCCAATCATGTAGCCTCGCACGAGTTCTTCGATGACGGTGCCCTCAGGATGTTGATCGGTAGGCTCACGCATCACCGCTTCGTGCAGATTGGGATCAAACTCTTGCTCTTCCACCCGCATGGCCGAAACGCCTAGTCGCTTGAGACAATCGACCAGTTGTTTGTAAACGCTCAGCTAGCTCTGGTGGATGGTCATTTCAGCCTAAGATTGAGGCTGATTGTTGGGGCGGGACCGCTCGAAGTTATCGGGAACCGGCAGCAATTCAGTAATGGTGTTGCGCTTGATCTGAACTTCTTGATCTTCGCGCTCTTTGCTATTGCGGCGACGATAATTCTCAAAGTCGGCCGCAATCCGCATATATTGACTGGTGCGATCGTCAATCTGCGCCTTTAAGCTGACAATCTGATTTTCCAAATCAGCCACAGCCGGGCTGGGAATCCCACTCGCGTCTCCTGAGCCGGCTTCGGCGGCTGTCTCACCGATCAAGCTTTCAACCGATGCGGCGGTCGCTTCAACATCAATGTCGGCGATCGCATCTTCGATCCGAAGCTCTTCAACTTCACTAGCCACATTCTCCTCAGCCACATCTGGGTTTTCTTGAGAAGAATCTACTGGCCGAGATTCATCAACCATATCGCTTACAACCTTGAGGTTCCTACACAGCGTAATTTACACGTTTGCCCTATTCAGAGCATCACTGCCCTAAACATAATGAGAACTTAATATTAAAGAACCTATCAACATATTGAGTCGCTAGGCCATCAATATTAGCGGCAATTTCCCGGGTGTCACAACTTGACGACTTAATTTGCACAGGACACTGAACCTTGAGCCGATCTCAATAATCAGCTTGCGACATCGCATGGCCTGGGGCGCTAAAAACAGTCGCGATCGCCCAGCAACCCACATTGTCAGCCACCGCATCGGAACTCAGGAAAGCTAACAGCTCGACTATTGTGCCCACGATCTGCCGGAGAGCTTCTGCTTGAGCTGGATGCAAACGCTAGAAGGCAGCTCAATCTAACCCTCACCTTGAGGTGATTGTCAGCCCCTTGTCCCTAAGAAAATCACTATCCCCAACTGAGGCGAACTGCGACAGAGACTTTTGGCTGGTGATACTCGCTCGCTCATGATGTCTGCGCCCCGACAGCAAGCCTGTTTGCCACAAATCATTGCGGACAAAGAACCACAGTTTTACAGATGAGGCTATTATCATTCCATCTGATAGCTATCGATAGTTTTTAACCACAGCCACTTTTACGGTCGGGTGATTCACCCACGAGGGCTACCGGGAACACTAATCCAGTGCATCTTCCGACCGTATTTCTGCATCTCTGACCTACTCACTTACAGATCCTTGCATCCGCTATGACGAATTCCTCACAGCGTCGCGCTCTCGTTCTACAACGCAGCTTCTCGCCTTTTGGCAACAAACTCATCCAGGCTGGTCTGGTTGATAGCGAGCAAATGCAACAGGCATTAGCGGAAAGCCGACGGTCAGGTCGGGCTCTAACGGATGTCCTGGAATCTTTGACAGGGCAGCAGCTCTCGCCCGAACTCGTACGGCAATACAAGAAGCAGCAACTGTTTGAACTGAAAATTCTTTACGGTATTGAGTCGGTTGACCCTGAGTTGGATTCGCTGTCCTCTCAACAGATCGGCCAATTTATCGACACCTTGATCCCGGTCGATACGTGCCGTCGCCATCAGCTGGTGCCGCTATCGCGCGATGACGGTGAAGATCCCTCAGTGCTCGTAGCGATGGTGGATCCTGAAAATCTTGAGGCACAAGATGACCTCAATCGCATTTTGCGCCCGGCGGGCTTACGTTTGCGACGCATGGTCATCACGGTTGAAGATTATCAACGCTT
Organism: uncultured Halomicronema sp.; assembly: GCA_937897665.1. Classification (GTDB taxonomy): domain Bacteria; phylum Cyanobacteriota; class Cyanobacteriia; order Phormidesmidales; family Phormidesmidaceae; genus Halomicronema. Next base: position 11,598 of record CALCPB010000463.1, read on the forward strand.
GATTTCTGGGTACTTGGATGAAAAAGTTGCCCGCGAAAAACAGCGAGACATGGAGCAGGCCGTCGATGTTCAATCTGACCTGCAAGACTTAGATTTTGATGCTGCTGCCTTAGAGGAAGTTAGCGAAGAGGAATCTGACCTCAACGATGCCTTGCAGGACGCTGGGGCCGCACCGGTGATTGCTTTGGTCAACAAGATTTTGGTCAAAGCTCTACAAGAAGGCGTCTCCGACATTCATATTGAACCGCAAGAAGAATCTTTACGGGTGCGGTTCCGCAAGGATGGTGTACTACGCGAGGCTTTCCCGAAATTCCCCAAAAAGATTGTGCCAGCTGTGACGGCCCGCTTCAAAATCATTGCGGAGCTGGATATTGCAGAACGACGGCTTCCCCAAGATGGTCGCATTCGCCGCATGTTTCAAGGTCGCAAGATTGACTTTCGTGTCAGTACCCTGCCCAGCCGTTATGGCGAGAAGGTGGTTCTCCGAATTCTGGATAACTCCTCAACCCAACTGGGCATTGACAAGCTCATCACTGATGAAGAGTCTCTGAACGTCGTTCGCGAAATGGCCTCTCGTCCTTACGGCCTGATTTTGGTAACCGGGCCAACGGGCGCAGGTAAAACGACCACGCTTTACTCTCTGCTGTCTGAACGTAACGATCCGGGCATCAACATTAGTACAGCCGAAGATCCGATTGAGTATGCGTTACCGGGCATTACCCAGGTTCAGGTAATTCGTGAGAAGGGCATGAATTTTGCCTCTATCTTGCGGGCCTTTTTGCGTCAGGATCCCGATGTCATTCTGGTGGGTGAGACCCGTGACCCAGAAACGGCGAAAACAGCTATTGAGGCGGCTTTAACAGGGCACCTAGTGTTAACGACCCTGCACACCAATGATGCTGCTGGGGCGATCGCTCGATTAGAAGAAATGGGGATGGAAGGCTTTCAAGTTTCGAGTTCACTGATTGGTGTCTTAGCGCAGCGATTGATGCGTAAGGTGTGCTCTGACTGCAGAATTCCTTACACCCCGAGCCATGAGGAGTTATCGAGGTTTGGCCTGTCTAGTGCCGGTGACTCGGAACTCACGATTTACAAGGCCAACGTTTTGTCAGTTGAGCAGATTGCGGCAGCACGATCAGATGGCACCTTCTGCGAGACCTGTCAAGGGATTGGGTACAAAGGCCGGGTCGGGGTATACGAAGTTATGCAGATGACCGAGACGCTTCAGAAACTCGTTTCGGACGGCGTGCCCAGCGAACAAATCAAGGAAGCCGCCGTTGAAGAAGGCATGAAGACGCTGCTGGCCTACAGCTTGAACCTGGTACGCCAGGGCTACACCACCCTTGATGAAGTTGAACGGGTTACCTTTACCGATACTGGTTTAGAAGCTGAACTCAAAGCCCGACGCAAAAGCTCTCTCACCTGTGAAACCTGTCAAGCTGAACTGCAGCAAGACTGGTTAGACTGCCCCTACTGCTTAACTCCCCGCTTTAAGTCATAACCTTGAGGCCGGATAGACTTCAACCTTTCGGCGCACCTGCTTTTTTCCGCGCCCCGACAACAACTATTCCCACGAGGTAATGCTATGGAAATGATGATTGAAGACCTGATGGAAGAAGTCATTGAGCGCGGTGGCTCAGACCTCCATCTTTCTGCTGGGTTACCCCCTTACATTCGGATCAGCGGTAAGCTCACTCCGACTGAGCATGAGCCCATGAGTCCCGAAGCTTGTCAACGACTTATCTTCAGTATGCTGAATAACAGTCAGCGAAAAGCGTTAGAGCAAAATTGGGAGCTTGATTGTTCCTACGGAGTGAAAGGGCTAGCACGCTTCCGGGTCAACGTCTATAAGGATCGAGGCACCTATGCTGCCTGCTTGCGGGCTCTGAGTTCCAAAATTCCGACGATGGATTTGTTGGGATTGCCGCCGATCGTACGCGAGCTTTCTGAAAAGCCTCGAGGGTTGATTCTGGTAACGGGGCCAACCGGTTCAGGGAAATCGACCACGCTCGCCTCAATGATCAACGAGATCAATTTGACTCGGCCAGAACATATCTTAACCGTTGAAGATCCCATTGAATTTGTGTACGAACCGAACAAAAGCTTGATTCACCAGCGTCAGATTGGTGAAGACACGAAGAGCTTTGGTAATGCCTTAAGAGCGGCCCTGAGGGAAGATCCCGACGTCATTCTGGTGGGTGAAATGCGGGACTTAGAAACGATTTCTTTGGCGATCTCAGCGGCTGAGACCGGTCACCTCGTTTTTGGTACACTGCACACTAGCTCGGCCTCGCAAACGGTTGATCGCATGGTCGATGTCTTTCCGCCAGAGCAGCAAACTCAAGTCAGAGTACAGCTTTCTAACTCTTTGGTAGCGGTCTTGAGTCAGTGTCTGGTGCCCAAGGCCAATCCCAAACCGGGTGAGTTTGGCCGGGTGATGGCCCAAGAGATCATGGTGGTGACACCGGCCATCTCCAACCTGATTCGAGAAGGCAAAACCGCTCAAATCTACGGCTCTATCCAGACCGGCGGGCGTTTGGCTATGCAGACTCTGGAACGGGTGCTGGCCGATTTGTATCAGGCTGGTACGATTTCTTTTGACTCTGCCATGTCTAAAACCTCGCGACCCGAGGAATTACAGCGCATTCTTGAGGGTGGACCGAAGGGCGCTGGTGCGACGCAGCAAGCTACCGCCGCCGGTCGCCGTCGGTAGACCAAACTGACCCAAGTGCTATGGCTTTGTCGAAGCGCTTGGGTAATACCGACGTCAGCTGCTTCAGAGTAGACCCGCCAAATCTTGAGAAACCGTCTTCGTTTCAGCGCTATGTGCTAACGTATCGGCATCTCAAGAAGCTTCTACAGTGAGGAATACCCATCAAGCAGAGCAGATTTCTGCTTTCGATGATTGGGTTGAGTTTTTTAATACCATTGCCGCCTTAGGATTATGCCTACCTACGTTGCTATCGGTCGAGACAGTGCAGGGCGTGAACGCAAAGAGAAAGTTGCCGCGTCTAACCCCTCTGAAGCTCGTAATTTGCTGAAAGATCAGGGGCTATTCATTCAAGACTTGAAGGAAGAACGAAGCTTCAACTTCGACCTGAATGAAATCAAAATGGCGATGACGTCAGTGTCTGTCAAAGACAAGGCCGTTTTTTCTCGACAGTTTGCGGCATTGGTCAATGCGGGGGTTGCCCTCGTGCGTGGGATTGGCGTGCTATCAGAAGAACGTCCGAATCCTAAACTGAAGCGAGCACTCGAAGATGTCAATGCCGATGTGCAGCAGGGAACCAGTCTTTCGGATTCGATGAGCAAGCATCCTAGCTGCTTTGATAAACTGTATGTCAGCTTAGTGCAAGCAGGGGAAGTTGGCGGTGTCTTAGATGAGGTACTCAATCGACTCGCCAAACTTTTAGAAGATCTCAATCGGTTACAAAACCAGATTAAGTCGGCCATGGCTTATCCGGTGACGGTGTCACTGTTGGCGATCGTGATCTTTATCTCGATGACGGTTTTTCTGCTGCCGACGTTTGCCGAGATTTTTGAAGAATTGGATGCTCAGCTGCCGCTGTTTACGCGCATCATGCTGCAAATTAGCGTATTTTTACGGCAGTGGTACAACTGGGCAATTATGGCTGGCATCATCGCGGGGGCGACCTTTGCGTTCAGACGCTACTATGCAACCGATAATGGTGAACGCACCATTGACCGTTTGCTGCTGAAGCTTCCATTATTTGGCGATCTGGTTCAAAAGACAGCAACGGCACGGTTTTGTCGCACCTTCGGTTCTCTATCTCGTTCTGGAGTCCCGATTTTGACGTCGTTAGAAATTGTGCGAGACACGGCGGGCAATCGAGTAATTTCTGATGCTATCGATGAAGCGCGCAATGAAATTCAGACTGGGGGCATGATTAGTCTGGCCTTGCAGCAGCACCGAGTATTTCCGGCCATGGCGATTCAAATGATCAGCATTGGCGAGGAAACGGGTGAGCTCGATCAGATGCTGATGAAGGTGGCTGATTTCTACGAAGATGAAGTAGAACAGGCCGTGAAAGCGCTTACCAGCATCATGGAGCCTTTTATGATTGTCATCCTCGGCGGCATGGTGGGGGCAATTCTCGTGTCGATGTACCTGCCAATGTTCAAAATCATGGAAGTCGTCGGCTAGGTATTCTGCCGATGGCTGAGGCTGACCTCTCACGGGGGCAAAATCAATAAGTGGATTTCGGCTGCGTTAGCTGAGCTAGTAACCGGTTAGCAGTCGATCTTCAAAGTCTGCTTTTTCCCAGAGATTTATTGGGTCACCCTTGATGCATCTCGCGAATCATCCAGGTCACACTTGATGATTCGTGCAGATGCATCAGTTTTTGCCAGATGCCCTGAAATGGAATCGATATGCTCCAGAAATGAAGGGGCGTACTAACTTTCTCCAGTTGTTTAAGCCATGGAGAACGAATAAGAGATTTTCTGATCGTTGTCCCGTGCCTGTGTTTGTGATGGATTTAGAGGGTGGGTGCCGGTTACAAAGTGGCAATGCACTCTGCCGATCGCACCTCCATGACTTCCGATAGGTAGCAAACACCACCAAACTTGTTGAGTAAGGGATTGATCTGCTCAAGCACTGGCTTCACTTTTTCACTAGCGCAAAATGACAGGATGTAGACATTGCTCAAGGTCGTGGCCGCAAAGTCTGAGTCATCGGAAACCGTGCCGTGATGCCCCCTGCCAGTCACATCGCGGATGACGGAATAGCCAGAGACCTCCACCTCATCGAGCTTAGTGAGAATTTTGTGCATCTCCCGTGAAGAGACAATGATTTCCAGGCGCTTAACGGTACGCATAGTAAACAGTCCTTATGGCGATTAATGGGGCTGGATCTCGAACGGCTTGGCACGACGGTGAATCAGTTCGACTGCCTGCTTTAAGGCCGTCAGGCGCTCAGTCAAGTGGTTGTCAGGGGGCAACTGTCGCAGCACCTCTAGACATTGCAGACGATGATAGACCTGGTCCTGAGCACCCACGACAAAGACTTCTCGCTCTTTGGCAAAGGCATCTTTAATCATGGTCTCGATCGCCAGTAGGGCCGTGACGCCTAACCGAGGCACATCGCTGAGATCGAGAATGAGGATTTCATAGTTTTCGACAATCGACATTTGACGAGAAATTGCCTTAGCCGCACCAAAGCTCATGGGACCGCTGAGATGAAACATCAAAACTTTGCCTCGGGCGGCTCCCAGTAAGATCTGCTCTTCGCGAGACAGCCAATCTTGGTTCTCGGGTCGAGTGATGGTTTTCATGGCCTGCACCTGCAAATCAGTGAGGCTTTGAATGGTAAGCAAATTCGCCACAAAGACACCGACCGCTACGGCAGTAATCAAATCGACAAAGACTGTCAGACCCAGCACCAGGTACATCACCCCGGCCCCTTTGGTGGAGAGGCGGTGAGCCCGTTTGATAAATCCCCAGTCAATGATATCGATGCCCACTTTGATCAAAATCCCTGCCAGCACGGCATTGGGAATGGGTTCTGTTAAAAAACTGGCTTTCCAAACGACGACGGCTAATAACAAGGCATGGATAATGCCCGAAACTGGCGTTCGTCCGCCCGCCTGCACGTTGATGACCGTGCGCATGGTGGCACCGGCCCCCGGCAATCCCCCGAGCAAGCCTGAGACCATGTTGCCAATGCCCTGACCAATCAACTCGCGATCAGAATCATGTTGAGTCCGAGTCACGTTATCGGCCACTAGCGATGTCAACAATGAGTCTAGAGCGCCCAACGTGCCTAACATGATGCCGTAAACCAACATATCTTTCAGGTTTTGCCACTCAAATTGAGGTCGGTGGAGGGTGGGTAGTCCGCCAGGAATATCCCCGATATGAGGAATATTGCTGTTGGGCAAGCCCCATACTGACAGCAAAGTGCAGACGACTAGCGCAATAAGCGGTGCCGGCAGAATGCGGTTGAGTCGAGCCGGGGCGGCAAAGACGATCGCTAATGTCAACAGCCCCAACCCTGCCGCCGCCGGATTGATGTCGCTGAGATAGGTCGGGATGGCCGCAATTGAGTTGACCACCCCAGCGGTGCCCTCATGGCCTAACAACGGCCCAATTTGCAGCACGATAATGATGACGCCGACCCCCGACATAAAGCCGGAGATCACCGTGTAGGGGATCAGCGTAATATATTTGCCTAGTTGCAGTAGCCCCAGCAAGATCTGAAATAGCCCACCCAGCATGACGACGGTGAGCACCATGGCTAAACCCGACTCAGAGGTGCTGGCGGCGAAGGCGGCCACCGTTGAGGCCATCACGACTGTCATGGGACCAGTGGGGCCAGAAATTTGCGCGGGCGTACCGCCAAAGAGAGCGGCAAAGAAGCCGACGCTAATCGCACCATAGAGTCCGGCACTGGGGCCGATTCCTGAAGCTACCCCAAAGGCTAGTGCCAATGGCAGTGCCACGATCGCCGCCGTCAGTCCGCCAAAGAAATCACCGCGGAAATTATCGAATTTGAGGTCGTTTATCAATTTAGTTGGTGAAAATAGCATCGGGAATCACGAGCCCCAAAAAAGTTGAATACATTGAAAGTAGATGGGGATGCCGACGATGATGTTGAAGGGAAACGTGAGCGCCAGCGCCATCGAAATGTAGAGGCTCGGATTAGCCTCTGGCACGGTCAGGCGCATGGCGGCCGGCACCGCAATGTAGGAGGCGCTGGCACAGAGCACGGCAAAGAGCAATGCATCCCCGGCACCCATGCCAATTAGGGCGGCGATCGCAATGCCAATCGCCGCATTCAGAATTGGCATCAAGACGGAGAAGCTGATCAGAAATGCCCCCCCTTTGCGCAAATCCTGAAAGCGCCGGGCAGCGACGAGACCCATATCTAACAGAAAAAAGGTCAACACCCCATAAAACATCTCACCCGTAAACGGCTCCAGACTTTCCCAACCTTGGTCGCTCGTGACGACCCCGACTAGCAGACTGCCGACAAGCAAAAACACTGAGCCATTGAGACAAGACTCTCGCAGCACCTCTTCCCAAGAAAAGTCATCGTCGTCAAGATTGGGATTTTGCTGCTGAGCAAACACGCGCACCAGCAAGAGCCCCACAATGATGGCGGGTGACTCCATCAGGGCGAGGGCCGCCACCATATGGCCACCAAAGTCAACGTCGAGCCGTGCTAAAAAGGTACTCGCCGTGACGAACGTGACAGCGCTAATTGAGCCGTAGGTGGCCGCGATCGCCCCCGCATTATGGATATCTAGCTTTAACCGCAGGATGAAAAAAGAGTAAACCGGCACCAGAGCAGCCATCACAACGGCGGCCAGCAGCGCGAGCGCAATGTCTGGAGTCAAACCACTTTCGTGTAGCTCATGGCCCCCCTTAAAGCCAATGGCAAACAGTAAGTAAAGGGAAAACAGCTTGGGAATCGGCTGCGGAATTTCTAAATCAGATTTCAGGAAAACGGCGCTTAAACCGATAAAAAAGAACAGAACAGGCGGATTTAAGACATTCGACAGAATCAAACTAGAGCTCATTCATCAACTCTCGCAAGGGGTTCAACTGAGCCCGAGAAATTAGCCCAAGCAAACTTAGGTTAGTGGGCGTTGCTATTTGCGGCAAGTCGAGTGTTACAGCTTCAGAACAATGTCATTGCTGGCGGCACAGTCCTGCCTAACATACGGTTATCTTGAGTCAAGATCGCGATCCAGAACATAGATTTTGATTAATGAAAAAGTGAATTTTCATGGATTTAATCCCCTTCTCAGTTAGGAATACCTGAATCCAGGCGTTCAATTTAGTCGACGATCCGCCAGTAGCCAAACCGCGATCGCGTCACGCCGACTAGGCGGCTCCAATCAAAGTAAAGGCGGCCCAGTTGAGAGGGTCTGGAGTAGCCTGCCGGGTGATCAGCATGGCCTGTCGTAAAGCTTGCGCTTTGGATTGTCCTTGCTGGAGCTGCCGGTAAAATTCCGTCATCAGTGCCGCGGTTGGCATATCGGGCACGGCCCAAAGCGACACCATTACATCAGGAACGCCCGCTGTGATTAGCGCGCGCGATAGACCCACCACCCCATCACCAGTGATGCGCCCGCGCCCGGTGTCGCAAGCACTAAGGACCGCTAACTCGGCCTGTAAATCCATCTCGAAAATCTCGGCGGCGGTCAACAGTCCGTCTTCGCCATTGCCGGGGGCGACGGCCAAGGCCCCTGGTACATCAAGCACTCCTGAAGACTGGGGAGCCCCATAGTCGAGCAGCCCGTGGGTCGCCAAATGAATTAACGGGGCATGAGGTAACCGCTGTTTAATCTGGGTTTCGGTCGCTTGCTCCCCAATGAGGGGGGAGAGGCCGAGCAGGTCACTACTCGCCACGGCTTCGGCTTCTGAGCCCGGCAGCGGGGCCAACTGGAAGTTTTGCAGGCCGCTGCCACTGGGCATCGTCACCTCCGGCATGATGGGATTACCGACCACTAAAGCGTTCTCAGCTTGCAGAAACGGACTGCTGTTCGCCACTGCCCCTGATGACCGGGTGAGCAGGTTTAAGACCTGCAGGGAGGGGGCGGTTAGAATCGTATGGGCCTCAATTAGATAGGCGCCCTCAGCATCTTGCAGAGCGGCGAAAGGCACTAAAAACAGGCTGCCCTGGGGCACAAAAATGAGGTTGGCGGTGGGGTCAGCCGGCAGCAAATCGGTGATGGGAGCAATCAAGACTTGATACAAGTCTGTGAGGCGATGATCGTTCGGTGTGCTGGAGGTATGCGGCGAGGTGGACTGAGTGGATGGGCTAGCGATTACGCCAATCCCGGAGCGCGACTCGGCGACCAGGGTATCCAGCGCTGACGGTTCAGCTCCACCCGGATAGACTGGGCCATCTAGCATGGCAATCGGGTTAGTGGGTCTGCCATCGGCATCAGTATCGTCGAACTCAACGGAACGAAACGCTAGCTCCCCAGAGGGCTGCACGACCCAGATATATAGCACCTGATCAAAGATGACCGAATAGGTGATCAGCGTGGCATTTTGATCCCGCGCAATTTGTTGAATGTCGGCAATCGAAGGAGCGGCGGTCACGGCATTAGCGACTGTATCGGCTACGACCCCACGAACTTGGGCCGTCGGCAAACGGCTGGCCAATTGCAGGACAAAGGCGCGGGCGCGGGCGCGTTCAGTAATTTCTAACGCAGCGGCGGTTTGGCCTTGAGCGACTAGGGCCCGCTCTAAATGGGCGTAGGCAAAGGCTTGCGTATCCGCTAGTGAAATGAGTTGAGCATCCGGGAGATCCGTCCGCAGCGATTCATAGGTGGCCACCGACTGTCTGAGCGATCGCTCAGCTTCTGCCAGTTGCCCCATACTGAGCAACGTAATGCCCAAGTTGCTAGTGGTAATCGCCTCTCCTAAGCGATCGCCGATGTCGCGTCTAATGGCTAAAGACTGTTGATACAGGTCGATCGCCTGCTCATAGTCAGCCAAAGACTCATAGGCGAATCCCAAACTGCTTAAGGCAGATGCCTCTCCCTGGCGATCACCAATTGCTTGATCAAGGGCGAGCGCCTGCTGATGAAAGTCGATCGCGACTGCATAGTCCCCGAGAATGTGATGAGTGGTGCCCAAATTCCCGAGAGCACTGGCCTGGGCTGGGCGATCTCCCAGTTCGATCGCAATCGCTAAACTCTCTTGATACAGGTCGATCGCCTGCGCATAATCGCCCAGAGAATAGTGCACCAGTCCCGCATTGCCTAAAGCTTGGGCTTCGCTGGCGCGATCGCCGATGGCCCGGAAAATCTCTAAGGTCTGTTGGTGAAACTCTAGGGCCTGCTGATGCTGCCCCAAAGTGTCGTAGACCAGCCCCAAGTTGCCGAGTGCCGAGGCTTCGCTGCGCGGGTCGCCGATTTCGCGGGCAATGGTCAAATTCTGCTCATACAACTCAATCGCTGGCTGATAGTTACCTAGTGAGTTCTGCACGTTGCCCAAGTTATTCAGGGCCATGGCTTCGCCTGAGCGATCGCCGATGTCGCGGACAATGGCTAATGCTTGCTGCAAGACATCCATCGCGGCCTGATATTCCCCCAGCGACCGATGAGCAATGCCCAAATTATTCAGCGTGATCGCAGCTTTTTCCCGCAGGTTATTGGATTGATAAATCTCTAACGCCTGCTGCCAAGCGTCCAGCGCTGCTGGCAGGTCACCCGCTTGATACTGTTGAGTGCCCTGCTCAAACAGGCGATCGCCTTCTATCTGCTGCACGTCTGTGGCGCTTGCCGTGGTCACCGTCAGGCGATAGCGGCCCCGCTGAGCCTCGTCAAAGGCGGTAGCCAAAATCCGATAGGTGCCCGTGTCAGGCAAGGCGATCGCTAGCGTTGAGTTCGTGTCTGACAAGCTGGCATCGTCGTTTGACCCGAGGGTTTGATCGGCGGCATCGACCACAATCAGATAGGTATCAAATTCATCGCTCGCCATGCGAATGGTGATGGCTTGTCCGGCTTCGCCGGTAAACGGATGAATGTCAAACAGGCTGTTATCCGCGAAAACTTGGTCGCCCGCTTCCAGCACCCCGTCCGCTTCCAATAAAACGGTTGCCGCTGTAGTTGGTGGTGATGATTGAACCAACTCGGGATTGGCCACTCCTGCCCGTTGAGACGGGTTCTGTCAGTC